>NZ_BACW01000545.1:0-61539 GCF_000333315.1 Curtobacterium sp. B8 | reverse complement strand
CGACGCCGACCGNCGAGCCGAGCTTCTCGAGGAGGCCCGACGGCTGCCAGTCGATCTGCGCCGTCACCCGGGTCGTCGTGTCGGAGAGCTGNTGGAACGTCACCGCGCCGGCGTGGTCGGTGTCGCCGTTCTCGACGGTCCAGGCGACGCGCTCGTCCGGGTGCTGCTCGGTGATGACGGCGCGGAAGTCGCGCTCCTGACCGGCGACCTCGACGGTCCAGTCCGTGGTGGTGTCGTCGACCTGGACGATCTTCTCGACCTCGTCGAGGAACTCCGGGAACTCCTCGAAGCGGGTCCACTGGTCGTAGGCCTGGCGGACGGGGACGTCCACGTCGACGGTCTCGATGATCTGGGGCATGGTGCTCCTTCTCGTGTTCGGTTCCGATTGCCCCCGTGACGGTAGGCGGGAGCCACTGGGTGTCCGTCCGGGTTCCGCGCCCCCCGACTCGATGCCCGTGCGGGGGCGGGCCGCGCGCCGGCGGGGTGGGTGGTCGGGCCGCTCGCTGCCCGTTCGGTGGCCGGGCCGCTCGCTGTCGAGGCCGCTATCGTGAGGTGGATGAGCGAACACGGCCGGCACGCCTTCCACGAACGCGACGAGCACGGGATCCTCGTGCGACCGGCCGTCGCCGCCGACGTCCCGCACATCCAGCGCCTCATCGCCCCGTACGTCGACCGCCGCATCCTCCTCGGCAAGGAGAACGTCGCGCTGTACGGCTCGATCCAGCAGTTCCGGATCGCCGAGGGCCCCGACGGCGTGCCCATCGGGTGCGGTGCGCTCGCCGTGTTCTGGGACGACATCGCCGAGGTCCGCACCCTCGCGCTCGACGGCGACTGGATCCACAAGCGCGTCGGGCACCGGATGCTCGAAGCGCTCGAGCACGACGCCCGGGAGCTCGGGGTCGCGCGCATCTTCTGCCTCACGTTCGAGGTCGAGTTCTTCGCCAAGCACGGGTACCTCGAGATCGGCGAGAGCGTGGTCTCCCCGGACGTCTACGCCGAGCTCGTCCGATCGTCGGACGAGGGGGTCGCGGAGTTCCTCGACCTCGCCCGGGTGAAGCCGAACACACTCGGCAACACCCGCATGCTGAAGATCCTCTGACGCGTCGCGCGGCATCCCGGTGCACGGGGCGGCCCGCCCTACCCTGTGCGCATGTCGTCGTTCCGTCACCCCGTCGGACCCGAACGTCCCAGCGTCTACTGGCGCCGTCGAGCCATCGCGCTCGGCGCGGTGATCGTGGTCGTGGTCGTCGTCGTGCTGATCGTCGTCGGTCGGGGGAACGGTGCCACCCCCGTGGCCGCGCAGTCGACGGCTCCGGCCGCACGGACCTCGGACCGCGCCACGGCCGCGCCGTCCTCGTCATCCGCCCGTCCGTCGCGCTCCCCGTCGCCGTCCGCGTCCGCTGCTGCGGACGGCGCGACGTGCACGAAGGACCAGATCGACCTCGAGCCCGTCGTCGACAAGACCTCGTACGGTCCCACCGAGGACCCGAAGATCGCGATGTCGATCACGAACACCGGGTCGAACTCGTGCCACATGGACCTCGGGTCCTCGCAGCAGGTGCTCACGATCAGCTCCGGCGAGGAGCAATACTGGACGTCGAAGGACTGCCAGACGAACGGCACGAACCAGGACGTGACGATCAAGGCCGGGCAGAAGCTCACCACGCCGTCGATCGCCTGGGACCGCACCCGTTCGTCGACCGCCACGTGTGACTCGTCCCGGCCGTCGGTCACCGGCGGGGGAGCGAGCTACCACCTGCAGGTCGCGGTGGGGAACATCGAGTCCGCGAAGTCGGTGCAGTTCATCCTGCAGTAGCGGTGCATCGTGTGCATCGTGTGCATCGTGTGCATCGTGTGCATCGGGTGCTCGGGTGCCCGTGCTGGTGCGCATGGTCTCGTCGCCGTGCCGGTGCCGGTGCCGGTGCCGGTGCCGGTGCGGGGACCGTGGCGTGCTTGCAGCCGGTCGCTGCACGCTGCCCACATGCAGAACGGGCCCGCCGTCCGGAGACGACGAGCCCGTTCAGGGTGTTTCGGTGATCAGCCGATGACCGAGATGTTCTCGGCCTGCGGGCCCTTGCGGCCCTCGGTGATCTCGAACTCCACCTTCTGGTTCTCTTCGAGCGACTTGTAGCCGTTGCCAGCGATCGCGGAGAAGTGGGCGAAGACGTCAGCGCTGCCGTCGTCCGGCGCGATGAAGCCGAAGCCCTTTTCGTTGTTGAACCACTTGACGGTCCCAGTTGCCATGATGGCGTTTCCTTACTTTCTTGCGGGGCGACAATTTCTGCCGCTGATCCGCCGACGGTCGTCGTCGGATCGATGCGTCCCGCGGGCATGGGCCGGCGGAACGGGTTCGGGGCCAGGCGACCTGGGAAGGTCAGTGACCGATGGCGCTCGAGGTGCGCTGCGCACCGGAAGAACGATGGACTCCCGCCGAAGCGGTTGGTACCAACTTACCGTGCTCTGGCCACAACGGAAGAGCAGAGGTCGCAATCGGACCCATGAATCTGGTGGACTAGGGGTGATGGCAGACAAGGAACAGCGCTTCCGGAGCGAACAGCTCGAGGAAGCCCTCGCGAAGCAGGACGTCGCAGCGGTGGCGTTCGCGCTCCGGAACGACATCGTGATCGTCCCCCGGCTCGTGACCGGCAAGAAGGACATGCAGGTGCGGGTGTTCGGGCGCGAGGGGTCCGACAAGCGCATCCTGCTGCTCTTCTCGTCCGCCGACGCGTACACGGCGATGGTGCCGAACGAGAAGATCCGGCAGGTGATGGTCTACGACGGTGCGCGCCTGGAGGCGTTCATCGCCGAGCACCTCGACTCGCTCGAAGGCGTGTTCTTCGACATCGCCGGGCCCAACACCATGCAGTCGACGCCGGAGGACCTGCTCGCCGCGCTGCGCGCGTAGCGGATCACCCGGCCTGGAGGCGCGGTTCGCCTCCGCCATGCCGCTCGCCTCCGCGATGGCATTCGCTGTCCGGTCCGGCCCGGCGGGGTGTGCTCGCGTCACGCGACGCGGTGGGGTCGCGGGACAGCGTTGCGGCGCGGTCGCGGTGCGTCGGAGCGTGGCCCGGCCGTGTCACGGTGCAGTGCCGTCGAGTGAAGCGGCGGCGGGGTGGCGCGACGTGGTGCGGTGCGGTGCGGTGCGGTGCGGTGCGGTGCGGTGCGGTGCTGTCGCGTCGCGCGTTGCGCGTTGCGCGTTGCGCATCACGGTGCGGTCGCGACGTGGGGCGGTCGCCTGACAGCGTCAGAACGCGCGATCGAGTTCGCGCTCGCGCGCCGACTTCGTCATCGAGAACGCCACCCGGAGCGCTTCACGGAGGTGCTCTGCGCCGGAGCCGAGCACGGTCGTGAAGCCGAGACGCGAGGCCTCGCCCGCCCGCTGCTTCGCTCCTGTCGCCGGACGGATCTCGCCCGCGAGGCTGATCTCACCGATCGCCGCCAGCGTGTGCGGGTACGGGCGGTCCCGTGCGGCGCTCGCGAGGGCCAGCGCGATCGCGAGGTCGGCGCCCGGCTCGATCAACTTCATCCCGCCGACCGTGGAGACGTAGACGTCCGCGTCGGACAGCTTCAGCCCCGCACGGCGTTCGAGGACCGCGAGCAGCATCGCCACACGCGAGGCATCGACCCCGTTCACGACCCGGCGTGGCTGCGGCGCCGAACTCGGGACGACGAGCGCCTGCACCTCGACCGGCAGGGCCCGCCGGCCTTCGAGTGCCACCGTCACGCACGTCCCGGACACCGGCGCGCCGTTCCGGGACATGAAGAGGCCGCTCGGGTCCGGGACCTCGTGGATGCCGTCGCCGCCCATGTCGAAGCAGCCGACCTCGTCCGTCGGCCCGAAGCGGTTCTTGAGCGCCCGAACGAAGCGGAGCGCCGTCTGCCGGTCGCCCTCGAAGTGGCAGACGACGTCGACGAGGTGCTCGAGGAGCCGAGGCCCGGCGATCGTGCCGTCCTTCGTGACGTGGCCGACGATGAGCACCGGGAGCGCTCGCTCCTTCGCCACCCGGATCAGCGTCGACGCGACCTCACGCACCTGCGACGTCCCGCCCGCGATGCCGTCGATCGCGCCCGACGAGATCGTCTGCACGGAGTCCGCGATCAGGAGGTCGGGCTGCACCTGGTCGATCTGCCCGAGGATCACGCCGAGGTCGACCTCGCTCGCGAGGTAGAGGTCGTCGTGCATGGCACCCGTCCGCTCGGCCCGCAGCCGCACCTGGTCGACGGACTCCTCGGCACTGACGTAGAGGACCCGCTTGCCGGTCGCCGCAGCCCTGGAAGCGACCTCGAGCAGCAGTGTGGACTTGCCGACGCCCGGCTCGCCGGAGAGCAGGACGGCTGCGCCCGGCACGACCCCACCCCCGAGGACACGGTCGAACTCGCCGATGCCGGTCTGCCAGCGCTGGACGGACGTGCCACGGGCCTCCGTGATCGGGCGTGCGATCCGCGCACCGGCGACCGCAACTGCCGCGGTGCCGCGGGAACTCGCCGACGCGGCCGCGGTGTCCTCCACCGTGCCCCACGACTGGCACTCACCGCAGCGGCCGACCCACTTGATGCTGGTCCAGCCGCACTCGGTGCAGCGGTAGAGGGACTGGGGGCGCGCCATGGAGGTCAGGCTAGGCCGAGCCGCCGACATCGCCGGCGTGGCGCTCGGCATGATCCGGGAGTGGGACGGAGCCGGTCATGCGGCGTCGGAGGCGGTCCACGCGACCCGGGCGGTCGGCGTGGTCCAGCTCGCTGGCGTCGTCGGTGTCCTGCTCGGCGCGAGCGGCCGCGACCGCTCCAGCACCGGTGCCGAGCTCTTCCGCCTCGCGCGCGGAGAGGTACTGCCGGATCGCGGCGACCGTGTCCACCCGGGCGTCCACCGCCGGTTCGAACGCGCTCGCCCAGATCTCGTAGCCCCGATCGTTCGGGTGGAAGAGGTCGCCGTAGCTGTTGAAGAACGTCCGTCGGATGCCCACGCGCTTGGTGATGACGTGCAGCGGCGCGACGGTCAACCCGAACTCGGCAGCCACCCGGTGCACGATCTCGTTGGCGACCGCGACCTTGCGCTCCCGGTCCGGCACGAACATGCACGGCAGCTCGGCCACGATCGCGTGCGACGGCACCGCGCCGTAGATCTCACGGATGTTCCGCTCGAACTTGTCCGCGTCGAACTCGGCGATGTCGTTCGCCCCGATCGACACGGTGCAGATGTCGGGGGAGTACCCGCGCAGCTTCGGGAGCTGGTCCTTCTTCGCCGCCCAGGTCGTGGCCCCGGACACGCTGAGGTTCACCACGCGGACCGTCATCCGCGACCGGTGCCGGATGCGTCGGGCCAGGAGCCCGACGTACCCGCGGTTCGGGACCGTCGCTCCGACCCCCTGTGCCGCGGAGTCGCCGATCGCGAGGTAGGTCAGCTGTCCGTCGTGCTGCAGGTGCTCGCGCCACCACTGGGCGTTCACGGGCAGCATGTCGACCACCCGCTGCGAGGCGGCCCGTTGCCCGCGGATCCCGGCCCGGGCGCCGAACAGCCCGGCACCGACGACCGTCATTCCGCCGAGGATCGACGAGAGCAGGGCGACGATGGTGCGTGATTTCATGCCGTGGACGGTACGCGGGCCCGTTCGACCGTTCTCGGTGCGATGGCTGAACAGTGGACGAGTCCACCCGATCAGCCACCTGTGGAGGACGGGCGGACCTGTCGGTGGTGCGGCGGGCCTCCCGGATCGTGTAAACTCTTTCCCGGTACCGTGTCCGAGCGGCCGAAGGATCATGTCTCGAAAACATGTGTGGGGGCAACTCCACCGTGGGTTCAAATCCCACCGGTACCGCCAACGGGCCGTTTGTGTTTCTGACCTCAACGGTTTGCGAAACTTGGCCCAAAAGAAAAACCCCCGGCTCCGGCCGGGGGTTTTTCTCGTTCGTGGGCTGCTCTGGTGGATGATCGCGGCGTTCAGCGGGCCGGTTCGGCCTCGTCCTGCCATCGAAGGGCTCGGTGCTCGAGTTTTCGGGCGCGCTGAAGCACCCCGGACGCCTCTTGAGCGTTTTCGGGCGCGGTGAAGCGTCCGGGGTGCTGGTAGTGCTTGTTCTGTTCCGGGCAGCGTTGCCGGTCTACGTTCGCTGCAGCGGGATGAGCTTTACCGGGTCGGGGTTGCGCTTGTAGTTGGAACGACCCAGCCGGTCACGCCGTCGCTGCAGCAGTTCGTGCTTCTGCTTGCGGGGACGCGGGGGTCTGCCTTCCTGAGTGCGCTTGTCGAGGATGTAGAGCTGGTGCTCGAACTCGATGATGCGCTTCATGTTCGTGGCGACCATGAGCAGCGCGAAAGCGAACTGCTGCGCAGCCATACCGCGCATGGGGCGGTGGGAGGACTTGTCGAGCTCGATGTCGTCCTTGACGGTGTCGTTGAGGCTCTCCATGCTGTTGCGACCGACGCGGTAGGTGCGGAACCACTGCTTGCTGTGCCAGCGGAGCTTCTGCCGGTTCTTGACGTTGTCGCTTGACTTCACCGTGATGGTGTTCTGGCAGCAGACTCGGTTCTCTTCAGCGAGCTGCGGCATGTCCCGCTTGTGGATGCGGGGACGGTCGGCTTCTTCGGACGGCCTAGCCTTCGCGTGCAGTTCGCGGAGCGGGCAGTCGACAGTGGGGGACGGGCCGAGAGCGGGGCAGGCGAAGCGCATCTTCGACCCGTCCTTCGCTCGGTCGTGCAGATGGAGTTCGTAGTCCTCCCGTGTATTGAGGTTCTTCCTGTGCTGCTCTTCGGAGATGGTGCCTTCGTCGAAGTCCTTGCCGGTCTCGAGGAGCTCCTTGGGTGTTCCGGCGCAGAAGTACCGGTCGTCGGCGAGTGGGGCGCCGCCGACGCCGTTGCTGATGCCGAGTTGCGAGTTGTGCTTGCCGCCGATGTAGTCCTTGACGACGTCGATGTTGCGGTCGGCGAGGGGCTGGTGGAATTTTTCGGCGGTGAGGCCGCTGTAGCCGCGGTCGAAGACGAGGCGGGTGATGTCGTACCCGCGGTCGATGAGTGAGTCGACGAGCGCGATGGTGTGCTCACCGACGCGCTTATTGGGTGTGCCGAGGCTCGCGGCGCGAATCAGCTGCGGGGGTGCGCCTTCGTGGTCTCCAGTCGCGTCTTCATGGACGTCGATGATGATGTTCGCCATAAACACCATCTCCCAGTCGGACGCTTCGATGGTGCCGCCTTCCGCAGCGGGGTCGCGATTCTTTCGGCTCTTCTTCCGGGGGAACAGGTCCGCTTCGAGTTCGAGAACAGGCTTGTCGACTTCCTCACCGGTGTAGTGGTTGGCCATCGGCAGTTCCTGCTTGGTGTACTTGTCGCGTTGCCATCTGGACTGCTGGCTGCCGGCGCGCATCGTCGTCTGGTCGACCGACAGTGCGGTCCGCTTCCGCCGCCACTTCCGCGGCTGCTGCATGAGCGTCATCTCGATGAGCGCGTTGGTGAACCACTCGCCGCGGGCACGCATCACGTCGACGTGGTCCAGGTCGAGGTTCTTCTCCCATTCGGTGCGCTCGGCGTACGTCATCGACGCCCACCGCTTGCGGTCCCAGCCGTCGAATGTGTCGATGAGGCGGTGCACGGCGCGGAAGGCGAGAAAGTACCAGTCCCGGTACTTTCCGTCGTAGAAATGGCTGATGCCGAGCACCTCGCGGGCTTCCGGGGTGAGGCGGGACTCGAGGACCCGCCCCATGTCGCGTACGCGGACGGTGGAGTTTTCGATGACGAGGATGAGCGCGATGACGAGGATGACCGTGTCGTCGATGTGCGCTTTCCGGCCGCCGGGTGCCGAGCCCGCTGCAGCTCTGTCGTCGGCGCGCCACCGCTGGATGGCGGGCACGACCTTCGACATGTGGACTCGACTGAGCCAGGTCAGGACGAGGTCGGCGTCGATGAGGCTCTGCGCGCCGGCACCAGCTTTCACTTCCCGGTCTGTGACCGAGTCGCCGGTGAGTGCCCGTTGCGGGGGCAGGCTCGCCGCGACCTGCGTGTCCCACATGTTGCCGGAGTCGTAGGTGCTCATTGGAAGTCCCCCGCGCTCATGTCGGCACACCGGGCGTCGTGGTCGCGCCCGCGGATTTGTGAGTCGGCCGCCTCGTGCATGCCGGTGGCGATGGGCTGGGATGCTGTGCGGAGCGCCGCCTCGTACACGCTGATGTCGTCGAGGGACATCGCGTCGAGGTAGCGCTGCAACGAACTGAGGCCGCCTCCGGCGACCGCTAGAACCACGGGGAGAGGAAATCGGCTGATGACGTCCATCAGCCACGAGTCTCGGAGCCGCTGGAGGTTCGGTGCGGGATGTCCGCCCATGTAGACAGTCTTGAATGCAGTGGCTCGGCCCTTGCCGGTGTTTGTCGGGTACAGCAGCAGTTCGTCGTCGGGGAACGTGTGCAGGTACTCGTCGAGGTAGTGCGTCCAGTCTGCTCGGACGGGGACCGTGCGTCGGCTGGGGCCACTGGCGATGCGGACGGTGGTGCCGTCCGCTGTCTGGAGGACGTCCGCTCCGCGAAGGTTGAGGAGCTCACCGGTCGTCAGGCCGGCGCCTCCGGCAAAGGCGAGGGCGATGTGGGCTGCGCGCCGCTTCTGAGCGTTGCGCACGGTGCGTGCCCAAGACTCGAGCTCCGCGAGCTCCCGACGTGAATACGGAGCTAGCTCAACCGTGGGACGGCCACCGACGCCGCCACGATGCCGTTCGACACCTGCAACGGCATTCGCGACACGGTAGAGCCGCGAGCGCAGAGATGCGCGGGTGCTTTCCGCGCCGCTCCAGCTCCGGATGAAGCGGTTCATCATCGACGGGTAGAACAGGTCGTCGTTGTCGAGCGGGGCGTGCTGTTCGTTCGTCGCCCACAGCACATACCGGGTGACGGTGCCGACGAGTTCGATGGCGATTCGAGCATCGGTGGGGCCGTACGAGAGGACTGCGTCGATGACGAACTGCCGCACCGCCATCCAGTCCGCGGGCGTGACGTGCACAGGGCTGTAGCGCATCAGAGCCTCCCGCACCCGCGTGTCATGCTCGTTTCTTAGAGCAGAGTGTGCTACGGAATGCGGCGCTGCGGAAGGGTGGGTGTTGCGGTGCTTGCTAGGGGCGGTCATGCCTGTCGTATGCGCGGTGCCGGTCGCCGGCTGGGATCGGGTGCATGGAATCCCAGATCAGGGATCATTCAAGGGCGTGTCATCCCGGGCGTGTCGACGAGTGTCAGGCGTCGGTTGAGAGTCGGTCCCGCCAAGGGTGTCAGGGTGCAACATGCCAATGTGCTCGTGGAGCGAACCGACTCCGTTCACCCCTCGACGAAGGGCAGTACCCGATCCAGCGCTTCTGCGGAGTGCAGCCCCGCTATCCGGCGGAGCCGCTTCAGCGGCGTGCCGGTCTCGAGGTGATGGGCGAGCCACGTCGCACGCATCCGACGCGCTTGTAGCTGCACGGCGGGGCCGCCGTGCGAGACGAAATCGGTGATGAGGTTGATGTTGCTGCCACGTTGCTGCGCACGGAACATCCACCCTTCGCCTGGAAGAAAGTCCCGTCGCTCCTGAATGCGGTGAGCCCAATCCGGTACCACCGGGACCACGCGAGCTGAGGCGCCTCTGACTGTGATCGACGTTCCGAGCGCGCCGACATCGGCGCTCCGCGCTGCGATGATTTCCGCGCCGGTGAGCCCTGCCCCGAGTCCGAGTGCGAGGAGCGCTCCGGCTGAGGTGCGCCGTTCCATGGTCCGTTGCTGCCACGCCCATGCGTCGAGGACTGCGAGCTCTGCTGATGTGTACGGCCGTGATGCTTCAGCTTTCCCGAGGGCTTTGAACTTCCCTGCCGCATCCTCGCCGAGGAGCGCTTCGGAGACGCGACGCAACCGGGCACGGATCGTGTTCCGGCTTGCCCGGTTGTAGGTCGCCAGGTGATGGTTCACGAATCGGCCGATGTGGATGGGGTCGAAAACGACGCGATCTTCAATTGGGGCATATGCCGAGCGGGTGAAGTGCACCAGCCGTGTGACCGCCGGGTACAGTTCCCTCGCTGAATAGGTCACGAGCGGTTCGGCACGGACGATGACGCTGTGGACGTAGTCCTCGATGGCCGCCCAGTCCTCGGCGGGAAGATTCGGCCGGTAGGCGCTTGGCTTGTCGTTCATCGGATGGGACGCTCGGTGGGGCGCGCAGATGTGGCGTGGCGATGGGAGGTTTGGACCTGTCCGCTGTTGCCGCCGAATACGCTGGTGGTATGGGACGTCCGATGCGGCAATCGCCGGCTGAGCTCGCCGGGCAGCCATGGCCGGACGTGCCTTCCGACGACCCGCTTGCGGAGGTGGCGCGGCAGTTCGTGGTGAATGTCCGTGACGCGATGGGCGGACGAAGTGTGCGGTCCGTCGCAGCCGAGGTCGGCATGGGAAATGTGACGCTGCTGACGGTCTTGGCTGGCAAAGCGTGGCCGGACCTTGCAACGATTGCCCGGCTCGAAGCTGGCCTCGATGCGGAGCTGTGGCCGAGACGGACCAACCATTAGAGCCCCCAAACGACGGTCAGGAACGCACCGTTCACACGGCTGATCTCCTCGGGCGTTCCGCCGAGATCTTCCGGCAACGACCATCGTGCAGCGGTCACTGCAGCGAGGACCTGCATCGCCGACCATGTGTCCGGATCGGACGCATCCATTCTGGACACCGGTTGTATCGGGACTCGGCGCCCCCAGTCATGTCGTGCCCGGTCCGCAGCGAGCGTGTCAAGCCGAACGGCGAGGAGACCGCGCTCCGTGAGATCGCCACGAACATCGGACACCTGCTCCCAAGTCCTAAGATCGACGATCAGCTGCGCTGAGGCATTCGACCACCGAGCGGTGATCGTCAGCAGTGCAGGATCTTCGCGAACGTCGACGATGACACCCGCGGGCATCATCACGTCGGTCGGCCATGTGACGCAGAGCAGCGCGTCAACACGCCAGGTGCCCTGACCTACTCCGCGCACCTCGCGAGCGCTCATAGAAACGAGCATACCCCATGGTTCAAGTTCGGGCTCGATCGAGACGCCGGGGGCACACGCCCACGACGGAAACGACAACTCCCCGCAGCGATGATCTCAGCTGCGGGGAGCGCGTCCGCGACGCCTGGGGGGACTGCGTCGCGGCGTTGACGGGCCGAACGGGTTACCGGATCGGCACGATGCCTTGCGTGTCGTGCGGGAACATCGCCAGGGTCGCCTGAGCCGTTCATCGTCTAGGGAGCTGCGGCACGACGACGAGCCGATTCAGTTGTGGTTCATCCCGTGGTGACGACTCGCAAGCGCGTCCTTCCAGAAATTCTCCCGCTCAATCACCAGTTCCGCGCGGGTCTTCGGGTCGAACACCTCGAGGATCGCGTACTGGAAGTTCGCGACGATGTAGTCGTCGCCAAAGGTCTGTCGAAGCGCTTCGAACCCCTTGTTGCCGCCGGTCAGGTTCCGAAGATCTGCGTAGGCGGACCACCGCGTCCACAGGCCGTCGCTTTCCGCTGACGCCGAGCCGACGTAGAGCTTGCCCGTCGCGATGTCGGTGATGACGTAGACGCCCTTAACGCTCGACAGTGCCTCCCGCCAGCTCGGCTCTCCGTAGGCGACGATTCGCTGCAAGCTGGCATGCGGCAGGAGCACATGCTGGTAGCCGGGGAACCCGCCGAGCTTCACGTGCGGTGAAAGCTCGAACACTTCCGGGCTCAACGGACCGTCCTGCAGCGACTCGTACCGTCGCAGATAGACGTCTCGTCCAACCGGCTTCGCAAGGCGTATCACAAGCCGCTTGGTGTATTCCGCATATCGCGGCAGGGCGCGCAAGGCGTAGCCCGTGCCATCAAAGACCGCCGGCTCCAGCGCGGTCACCTCGTAGAAGCCGCCGAACACGAAGTACTGCGGACCATGGGAGGGGAGCTGCGCGAAACTGAGGACGTATTTCGCATCGCCATAGGTGTTGCTTGGTCCCCGGTCGCGGTACCGGTTGAGGTCGAGCCAGCCCTCTTCGTCATCCAGCAAGAGGTCCCAAGCAGCCGAACCTCCCACGCCGGCCCTCATGTTGAACTTCACCTTCGTCCGCGATGGTTCCGGCACCGGCATGAAATCAGCAAACCTGATCATCTCGTCCCCCTGTTTGCGAGCATTCACAGCTTAGCGGGAACGAGTGATGCTCATAGTGTCTGGTTCAGTGGCGCGGCGGTTGGCACCGCCCCGTGCGATGGGCGCGCAGATGCGAGCGGGCAAAATGGCCCAGCGGTGGCGACCGCAAGCGACTTGACGTTCGGTGGTTCATGCCTCGCGGTGGGTGCGGGCGTTTATTGGCCTTCGTCGTGTGTCGCTCAGGAGAGTGCACACGTAGTTTGTCGCAGTAACCGTCGCGGGCAGCAATCTTTCTCGAGGACTTGCTCCGCGCGACGCGGTCGTTTGTGTCCCATCGCAGATGGCCGCTGTTAGCAGAGATGGATCGCTCAGCCAACCATGACGACGCCTTGGTGTGGCGCCTTGACCTCGTTCACATCAGCCATTCCGCCGGAGGCGGCGGCCACGCGGTGTATTACGCCGCCCGGCGCGACGAGCTCTGGGGCGGAAGCGGCTCTCAGCTCCTGCGTTCAGCCACTGACGCAGCAGGCACCTGCGAATCATGGTGCGAAGCCGCTTGCGGGCTCCGACGGTCTACTCGAGGCCTTCGCGGCGGATGAAGCCCAGTTTCACCAGCCCGTCGCTTCGAGGCCGCCGGGATCTCACCCCGTCAAGGGCCGCGAGAACCCGACGATGCTGGCAGCCGCGGCTAGCGACCGTCGCTGCTTCACGTCATTAAGCTCAACCTACAGCGAGGCGAGATCAGCCCACCGGAGCCCGGTCTCGCGTCGAACGCAAACCGGCATGAGGAGATTCGCCTTGCGCGCCATTGTCTGCATAGTAGCAAAAATCTGCAGCGACACCCGACGCGTCTGGACCAGGATGCTCCGGGCCGCTATTGCAGACCGAACTTTCAAGCACTGTCGGCGCGTCAGTGTACGTTCTACTAATGCTGAGTAAACCGCTGCGTGCCTCGAAGATTCGAGTAAAGTTGAAGGCTGCCCTCCTTATTATTGCAGCCATTGCGATATCAGCCATCGTCCTAGTGGGCATAAGCTTGTGGCTGGCCAGGACAAGCGCTGCGCGTCTCGCCAATGAGGGGGTAAACGCCACCGCCACAGCCACTGGCGAGGTTTGCTCCTTCGAAGTGAAAAAGTACAGGGGCTCGTACGTACAGTACGCGGCAATGTACGGCTACACAGTTGACGGCCGCCGCCATGAGACCAGAGGTACAGCTCGCTTCGGCGCGGCTGCCGACGTTCCCACTAATGCGACTGCCGTCCAGGTCAGATACCTACCAAGCAACCCGACCGTAGCCATCGCTCATGACGAACGCATTCAGCACACTCCGAACATAACACACCACGTCCCGAAGGTCACAACAGACTGCTCGAAGTAGACACGTCTACATGGCGCACAGCCATATCGAGGCCTCTACGCATCAGCGACGGTTCGCACTAATCATTTATTGGTTGGACGCTTTTGTTCTCGCGCTCGGAACACGTAAAATATGAATCCCATCAGGGCGATAGCGCCACCAATCAGCACTGCGACGCCGATAGGCAGTCGAAGGAGGCCCCCGATGAATATTGCCACAGCTCCAACAATCAACCCGGCATAAAAAATCCACAGCGGTTTCTTGACCTCGCGGTCCGGCTGTTGCGCCATGTCTGTCTCCTGCCTCAGGAAAGCTAGTCCGAGCCGTCGCGCTTACGATGCGCGCGCGTTCCTAGGCCTTGCACGATGAATACGATGCCAATAAGAACCAGTACGACGGCAATAACAATCTGTGCCACCGGACGCGCATCGCCATTAAAAGGCGATAGTCCGTAAAAGGCACCGAATATTGCGAATATTGCGCCAAGCGCTATTACTACGGTCGGACTTTTGGCGTTGAAGAACTTCACTTTTCGTTCCTTGTTTGGATCGCCGAATCAAATCGGGTATGGATTGCCGACCACGAGATTACCCGCCCACCCGCCGATGAAGTTGCAAGCTACGGCTCCTGGAGCGGCCAAGGTCCCTCCCGAGGCGCCGGCAGCGATGCCCTCACACGTTACTGCGGTGAGAGTACTGACCGTAGTCGTCACAGCTTGCTTGGCACAGGTCTCCGAGCTGCCAGAGCCGCATGCGACGCCAAGATCATATATGTCGCCGGCGGTGCCGTAGAGGTCACTTGGGGTGACTTTCTTCCCGGATGCGTCGGCGTTGTTGACGGGGTCCAGGCCGGCGTACCCGTATCGGTTGGCGTTGCTCGGGCTGAGGGGCGCGTCGAGGGTGTCGCGTTCGATCCATCCGCCGGTGACGCTGCTCTGCCACCGGTACCCAAACTTCGTGAGCCCGTTATCGGTGCTGCTTGAGCGGAGGCCGCTCTTGAAGCCGTAGGGGTTCTGCTGCCACTGCGCACTGTCGCCACCGATACCGACGGTTTCGGCGCCGTAGGGGTTGTAGGAGACGGTGTATGCGGTCTTGCCGGTGTCTGCGATCGCGGCCGCCGGGCTCCCGGTGCCGTCGATGATCCACATGCTGGTGGTGCCGTCGGTGGTCTGCAGGTCCAGTGGCTGCCCGGTTGTCGGGTCGCTGATCACCGACGCGGTTCCGGAGCCGATGCTCTCGCGTGCGGTGATCACGGGGACGCCGTTGGAGTCGGTCGTGCCATACGTGTATCCGTACTGTGCTCCCCCCTCGGTTGACTGCCAGAGCAGCTTGTTCATGTCCGCGCCGGCGTACTCGTAGCTGGTCTTCACCCCATCCTTTGTGGACGAGGTCATCTGCTGCGCACCGTTGTAGGTGAACGTCTGACCGGGTGCGGCGGTGAGGTTGCCGACCTTGTCGTACCCGTAACCAGCGGTGGTGATCTGCCCGACCGCGTTGTACGTCAACGTCTGCGAGCTCGTCGATTCCCCGGACGCGTTCGCGGTGAGCCGGTTCCCGGCGACGTCGTACGTGTACGCCCACGTGGTGTTCTTCCCACCGCTGGCCTGCGCGGCCTTGGTGAGGCGGCTGTTGGAGTCGTACGTGTACGTCGTGGTCTGACCGGTGACGTTGTCCTTCACCCACTGGATCTTGTCGGTGTCGTTCGCGCTCTTGGACGCCGTGCAGTCAGCACCGGCGGTGATGCCAGTGATGTAGCAGTACTTGAGGTCAACGACCGGCTTGCTGGTGTTGCTGGCCTGCCATGCCTTGACGCTGATGACCTTGTTCGAGGCGCCGTAAGTGATGGTCTCGTGCGCCTGCCACGTCGACGGGTCATCGGCCGGGTTCGTCGGCTCGACGGCACCGAGCCAGGTGTCGGTGCGGCGGCCGTGGTCGTCGTTCTTGTACAGCTGCTTCCCGGTACCGCCGTCAGCGGTCGGGTAGGTGGTCTTCACCAGCACGTTCGCGACGTCGTAGTCATGGGTGACGGTGCCGTGCTGGTCGGTGACCTGGCTGGTGTTCCCGGCAAGGTCATACCCGTACGACACCTGCCCGCCGCCGGCGGTATTCACCGTGGAGGTCAGCCGGTTGCGCTGGTCGTAGTTTTTGGTGATGGTGCCCGTCGCGGACTGTTCCGTGAGCTGGTTGCCGTTGCCGTCGTACGTGCTCGTCACCGTCGCCGTGCCGTCATCGAACGCCGTCGTCAGAAGCCGGTCGTCGTTGTCGTACGTGTACGTGGTGACACCACCGGCACCGTCGGTGTGGGTCTTCACCCGGCCGAAGTCGTCGTACGCGTACTGCTGCGTGCCGACGGTGTTCGCCGGTGCGGTGATCTTCTGCAGCTGGTTGTTCGCGTCGTAGCCGTAGGTGGTGGTCCGGTCGACGGAGTCATCCCCGGGCGCCTTCGCGGTTTTCACCGCACCCCAGGCGTACTTGTCGCCCTTGCTCTTGTCGTTATACACCAGTGTCGCGGTCGCCGCTTCCGGACCCGTGCCGGTGCCCGTAGAGGACTGGTTACCCGGACCGTCGTAGCCATACTTCGACTTATTTCCCGAGCTGTCGGTCGTCGATGACGGCAAGTACGCAGTCGGTGCCGCGGCACCGTACTCGGCGGAGTTCGTGCTGCCGGAGGCGGACTGAGACTGCGTCAGCGACTGCCCGCTGTTCTGACCGAACGTGTTGGTCGTCGTCGACCCGGATGATCCGGTGCCGGTCGTGGAAGAAGCGACGCCGTTGTTCGCAGCGTTGTAGGTGCGGGACTGCTGCCGGCCCGCCGCGTCTACTGCCTTGGTGACGAGGTCGTTGCCGTCCAACGTGTACGTGGTGTGCTTCGCAGCGGCGACCGTAGCGGACTGGTCCGACCTCGGGTCGGCGACCTGCGTCGACGTGTCCGACGCGTACGAGAACCGCGTCACCGCGGTGCCCGGGGAACCGGCCGTGGTGTTGCGCTGCTCGACCTTGGTGACTCGGTCGGACGAGTCGTACGTAAACGCCGTGATGCCGCCCGTCGGCGCGGTAATCGAGGTGAGGTCCCCGCTGGTGTACGCGAACGTGGTCTTCGCACCGGTCGCGTCCATGTAGGTGGTGATGTCACCCGCGGGGCTCTTCGTCCACGATACCGAGCGGCTGCTCGAGCCTGAGGTCTGCGAGAAGGTCTGCGTGCCGTTGGCGTAGGACGACTTCGCCGTCCGTGCATCCGTCCCACCCGCCGTCGAGACCAGGGTGGTCAGCGCGTAGCCGTCGGAGGTGTTGAAGCTGACCTGGTTCTGGTTCCGGTCCACGATCGAGGTGGGTTGCCCGGCGAGGTTGAAGTGCGTAGTCGAGTTCGTCGTCCACCCCTTCAGCTGGTACTCATAGTTCGTCCCGGACGTGTTCACCCGAGTCAGCGTCTGCTGGAGCCCAGCCGGCGTCGTGAACGCCCCCTGTGCGCCGGACGGCTTGAACTGCCACGCCGTCCCCACCGCGTCCGTGTAGACCACACCGGCCGCGTTCGCAGTCAGGTCGCCGGCGCCGGCGAGTGCGTACTGCCACCGGTTCGCGTCCATCGTGTTCGCGTTCGCGACCGTGGTCGCCCGCGAGTTGTACGCGGCACCGATCGTGCTGTTCTGCGTCACACCCCGGAAGGTTCAACGCCGTCGTGTCACCAGGGAGGTTGCCGGTACCGACATCCACAGACGCGTTGGTCTGGTCCGTGATCGGGAACGGCAGCGTCGTCGCGGACTTCCGCTGACCGGTCTGGTTCGTCGACGACGGACCGCCGGGCAACGAGTTGTAGGTGCCCTGCAGGTCGATGACGTAGTCCATTGCGGTCGGGCCGTTGTTGCGGATCCGGATCTTGCCGTTCGCACCGATCGGCGCGACGATCGTGTTCGTCAGGATCGACGTCGGATCGCTGTTGATCGCCGACCCCGTCGGCACCGCCGCACCATCTGCGTACACCTGCGCGTATGTGTCCTTGTCACTGTTATTCACTGCGGTGAACGTGAGCGCGGCAGCGGACAGGCCCGCCTCAACTGTAGGGACACCGTCACGGGCACCACCGACCTGCACCGTGAACGTCGCACCCGACGCGATCCGGGCAGTGTTCTTCCGCGTGTCGACCAGCCGGCCCGCCTGCGGAGTGAACCCTCCACCCGGGTTCGCCGGGAGGAAGTAGCCCTGGATGTCGACGATCACGTCGATGAGACCAGCACCGGACGCGGTGTCGAGCGTGATCTTCCCGTCGGAGCCGATCGCGACCTGCGCGCTCATCGCCGTGTCGAGGCCCTTAGTGGAGTTGTAATTCAGGACGCCAGTGCTCTTGGCTGCACCCGACGGCGTCGCACGAATCCACCCCGCCTTGGCTTCTTGGTTGATGACGATGATGTTCGCCGCGACCGCCGCCGCACCAGCCGGGACACCGTTGTTGCCCGTCACCTGGAACGTTGCCGAGTCGCCACCATTCAGCTGCGCCTTCGGCACACCCGTGCCGTTGCGGGAGTCCACGAACCGGGTCGGTGCCATCGGCACCAAACCACCCGCACCGACCCCGTTCTTCGTCGACGTGTAGTAGCCGGTGATGTCGACGATGACCCGGTTCTGCGCCGTCTCCGTTGAGAGCTGCAGGGAGCCGTCATCCCCCACCGCGAGCAGCGACGACGTCGACACGTTCCCGCCGACACCAGCACCGTAGATCATCAGCAACGTCGACGGGTCCGATGCGGAGGGACGGCCGAACAGCTGCCCCTGTCCCTGCGAGTCCGCGACAGTGATCATCATCGTCACCGCGCCGATCCCTGATGTCGGCAACCCGTTCACCCCGGCGAGCTTGATGCCCTTGTACGTGCCCTTCGCCGTTGCACCATCGAAGACGCGGGCGTTCTTCGTCATCGGGACGTACTGACCACCCGTGCCCGTCACCTCAGCATGCGCCGGCGCCGGCGGACTCACCACCGCCAGCAGCGAACCGAGCAAAGCCGCCAAAGCGACCATGGCAAGCAGCACCCAACGGGCACGAACAGACGACAGCGACATTGCGAACACGCGCAGAACCCCTCAACAGGCCGCCACAGCTATGACACCCCCGTGGTGTGGCTGAGCAACCATCAAGGACGCTACGGAGGAACACTCACCACTGCACCCCCACATATGGGGCTCGAAGCCCGCACGGCCCGTCCGCTAAGGGTCATGCGCAACTCGACTTCGCGTAAGTGGATACGGCGGAATCGGACGATCAGGTCCGTCCGGAAGCCGATCGGCTACCGGACGGCGGTTAGGCTTCAGATCATGGGGGAGCGCACGGCGGCGTTGGGACGCAGGAAGTCGAGTGGGTGGCGGTTCCTGCGCGATCTGGTCGTCATCCTGCTGGTGGCGCTACTGGTGTCGTTCCTGATTAAGACGTTTTTGATTCGCTCGTTCTACATCCCGTCCGGGTCGATGATGAACACGCTGCAGATCAACGACCACGTGATCGTAAACGAGCGCGCGACCCTGCACCGCGGCGACGTTGTCGTGTTCCGTGACCCCGGCGGGTGGCTGAAGGCTGGACAAGATGTCGAGGGGCGAACCGCCTCACCGCGGAGTGCGTTGTCGAACGTGCTGAGCGCGGTCGGGCTCGGCGCCGACAGCGACGATCACCTCATCAAGCGGATCATCGGTCTCCCGGGGGATCACGTGCAGTGCTGCAACGCGCTGGGTCAGATGGAGGTCAACGGTGTCCCGATCGTCGAACCGTATGTTCGGAGAGCGCCTGGGCAGGCAGCTTCCGGAATCCCGTTCGATGTGACGGTTCCCGCTGGTGAGCTGTGGGTGATGGGTGACAACCGTTACGAGTCGGCCGATTCACGCCTGCACCAGAACCTCCCGTCGAGGGGCTTCGTCCCCGAGAGCGACGTGGTCGGACGTGCGGTCGTCATCAGTTGGCCCGCGCAACGATGGAGCTGGCTGGACGACTACCCGTCTGTGTTCGCAGGCACCGACAGAGAACTCCGGTGACACAGCGCGATCGGTCTCGGTAGCGGATGGGACTGCTGTCGGTTCGGTTGACTCCTGACCTGTGGGGACGTGGTCCTCGCTGGAAGGATGTCGATCATGGCCAAGCCTTATCCGGAGGAGTTCCGACGCGACGTGATCGCGGTCGCGCGACGGGGTGAGATCCCGTTGACGCAGGTCGCGAAGGACTTCGGGATCTCCGAGGGGACCGTGACGAACTGGCTGCGTCGAGCCGACATCGACGACGGGGTTCGGTCTGGGACCACGACGACCGAGAACGTCGAGCTGCGAGAGCTTCGGAAACGGAACCGGCTGCTAGAGCAGGAGAACGAGATCCTCCGCCGTGCCGCCGCGTATCTCTCCCAAGCGCACCTCCCAAAATGATGTACCCGCTGGTCCGTGAACTCGCCGCCGACCGGATCCCGGTCGCGGTGACCTGCCGGGTGCTGGGCTTCTCGAAGCAGGCGTACTACGCCTGGCGAAAGGACCCGGTGAGTCGTCGTGATTGGGAGAACGCGCACCTGACCAACGCCGCCGTCGATGCGCACCGTGACGACCCGACGTTCGGGTACCGGTTCATCGCCGACGACCTCGCCGCCGCCGGCCACCGAGTCTCGGAGCGACCCGTGTGGCGGTTGTGCTCGCAGCAGCGGCTCTGGTCATTGCATGCCAAGAAACGGGGACTGACTCGGAAAGCGGGCCCGCCGGTGCACGATGACCGGGTCCGGCGGGCATTCACCGCCCCGGACCTGGACCGGCTGTGGTTGACCGACATCACCGAGCACAACACGGCCGAGGGCAAGCTATATCTCTGCGCCGTCAAGGACGCCTGCTCCCGCCGCATCGTCGGCTACTCGATCGACGCCCGGATGCGGTCCTCCCTCGCGGTTGCGGCGCTGCAAATGGCGATCTCGCGCCGGAACCCGTCCGGCACGGTCGTCCACTCGGACAGGGGCAGTCAATTTCGTTCCAAACGGTTCGTTCGGGCGCTCTCTGACGCCGGGCTCCTGGGGTCGATGGGCAGGGTCGGCGCGTGCGCGGACAACGCGGCGATGGAGTCCTTCTTCGCGCTCCTGCAGAAGAACGTCCTCAACCGGCGCCGGTGGGCGTCGCGGGAGCAGCTGCGCCTCGCGATCGTGCACTGGATCGAGGGCACCTACCACCGGAAACGTCGGCAACGCGGGCTCGGGAAGTTGACGCCCATCGAGTACGAAGCAATCATCAACCCACAGGTCGCACTCGCGGCCTAAATCAACGAGTCAACCGAACCTGCAGCAGTCCCTCCTACTGTCGGGGCCGAGTTTGGGGTCGGGTTTGGGGGAGGTTTGGGGGGTCACAAGCGCATCCGGGTGACGGCGTTGCGGATCAGGGGGGCGTATTCGCGGTCGTAGATCTGGAGGGTGGCGGCGTTGGTGTGGTGGGTCTGATTCATAATCTCCACGTCCGTCGCACCGGCATTGCGGGCTTCGGTGACGAACCCGGCACGGAGCGAGTGCCCCGACCAGCCGTTCTCCCCGAGCCCGGCCGCCTGCGCGCGGCGGGCGACGGCCTTCCCGACCGTGGTGGGGCTGATGCCGGTGGTCCGGTACAGGCCCCACTTGGACACGGCGCGGAAGAACGGCATCGACGGCGGCAACCGATCGGCGCCGAGCCCGTCGGCACAGACGTGCACGGCGAGACTCGCGCCGGTGAGCGCTGCGAAGAGGCCCGCTTCGCCGCTGGCGTCCTGTGCGAGCATCAGCCGGGAGAGCCGCACATACGCGCAGGGGGCGCAGGTGACCGGGTTCGCGCCCTGCCGCAGCACTTTGATCCGGCCGGCGCCGTCCTGGTCGGTCTTCGACTTCCGCACGCGGGCGTAGACGCCTTCGCCGTCGACGAGGCGGAGGTCCGCGACGGTGAGGGCGGTGAGCTCGGACTCGCGGAACGCGCCGACGAACCCGAACAGCAGCAACGCCTGATCGCGGGTTCCGAGCGCGCCGGTCTGGAGGTCGGCGACGTCGATCTTCAACAGCGCCGTCTGCAGCGCCTTCAACGTCATCGGCTTCGCCCGCCTGACCGGCACCGACCGGGTGCGACGGATTCCCTTCAGGACATCGCGGACAATCGGGGTAGTGCCTGGCGGGGTGTGGCCGCGGCGAGCGTGCTCCCAATCGATCGCGGCCACATACCGGCTGATCGTCGCCGGCGCGTACCGCTGCCCACCATCAGGCAAGACCGCGTTGGCCTTATCCGCGAGGAACGCCGCAACCTCGGTCGGGTCGACCGGCGCCGTGATGACCTGCTCAAGCTCGTGCGGTTCCGAGATCTCATGGTCGAGGAACCCAGCACGCCACCGCGCGAACTGCCGCAAATCCGACCGGTACGCCCGCACCGTATTCACCGACAGAGACGCCTCCGCGAACACCTGCGGTGACGCACCCACCGGCACCGTCACCGCAGCTGACCCGGCAGGGGCGCCGTCACCGGCGGCGCTTCGGAGTCGGGCGAACGCGGTCCGGGAGTGTTCCGCGGCAGCACGCTGCTCCGCCGTCAGCGCCCGTCTGCTGACGGTGGCTGCCGAGGTCACGGACTGCTCTTCGGGCACGTCAGGCGAGGCCGAGCTGCTGCAGGATGCCGAGCTGGTCGGTACTACCCCACCGCTCGGATGCGCGGCCGTCGCGGAAGCCGATGACCTGCACGTTGCGGATACCGGTGAACCGGCGCCCCGTCGGGGCGTGCCCCATCCACTCCCCCGTGTGCGTACCGGCGAGGGTGGAGATCGTGATCACCTTCGTCGGTGTCGCGATCGTCTCGATGTCCTCCCGCTCGACGTCGGTGAACGCCTTCCCGAACTGCTCCCAGAACCACGCGATCCCGGACCCGTCCTCGGGTTCCCCTTCGGCAGCGTCGTGATCGGTGAAATCGGGCGTGAACCGCGCCTCGAGCGGCAGGTCCTGCTGCCGCATCCGGTCCCGAGCCTCGAGCGTCGGACCGCCATCCGCTGTCACCTCAACTGCCATCGGAGCCTCCTCATCGTGTGTGTCGGTCCTCCCATAAGTTGTCGCCCGAGGCTTCCTGGAGGCCGTGACCGACACCCTCCCGTCCCCTGGTTGCGTCGAATAACGTGTCGCCGTTTGGCGGGCCTACTGGCCCCGTGTGGTCATGCCAGGGCTCCTACCTTTCGCCGCTCGGCCATGAGACATCGTGGATGGGGTGTCGAGGCCCCAGCGAAGTCGCGGCCGTCGGAACTCCATAGAACGGGCTCGGCCATTTGGCCGACCTTTTGGGCCGCCGGTGTTGCACACTTGGTGCCGTGAGTGTTGTGATCGAGACCACCGCCGCCTTAGCCTCGACGGTGGCCGACAACCTTTTTCAGGTCCTGCTTGGTCGAGGTAAAGAGGAACGGGAGCGACGCCAGTCGTCGGCAGGACAGCTCGTCGCGGCACTCAGCCCTATCGTTCAGGAACTTCGCATGTTCGAAGACCGCCGTCGGCCCAAGTGGTGGAAGAAGAACCTGCGGCGACTATATGCACTCCTCGACAACCTCGAACCAGAGCTGCCAACTCAATGGCGACACCTCAAGCGATCGATACGCGACAGCGTCGGGTCAGCTGTCGGCGGTGGGGTGGTCTTCGTCGACCTTGTTCCGGTTCCCGACGACGCCGACTTGACGCAGCCTTCGCGCTGGACGATGCACGCGGCCGACTACCTCAATGATTGCCAGCGCGTTATTAGACGGTGGGGTCACCTGCGGTCGGCGCGCGGTGCCCGCCACGTCACGATCCCAGACTTCAACGCCTGGGTTGACGTTTTCAACTTGCAGGACTGACCGCTGGGTCACGCGGGAGGTCAGGTTCGACCCCCAACCGCTCCAGCGCAGGGGCAGGCCAAGGTCCTCCACAGGAGACCGGCCTGCCCCGCGCCGTTCGTAGAACAACATCGCGCAGGTTCTGCTCTATGCTCACAAGAACTAAACCATGAGGAGTGCTCGTGAGCAGATGGTGGAAGTGCGATCTCCAGGTCGCAACCCCAGGCGAACCCCGATTCAAAAGGGACCCGACATGGGACCTCACCACTCCAGATGGTCGAGCCGCGGCTGCCGATGACTACATGGTGCGAGCCAAAGAACGCGGGCTGGAAGTCTTGGTACTCGCCGACCACAACAGCGTGGAATGGGCTGCCGAGATGCAAGCTGCGGGCATCCGGCACGGCATCGCGGTCTTTCCAGGGTTTGAAGTAACCACGGCGAGCGGCGCGGATGGCGCACACCTCATCATCTTCGCCGACCCCGCTTCGGACGTCGAACCCCTGAGAGACCTTTTGATCTCGGCCTGCGGATTCGGTCCAGAGCACCCACGCTTCCTGCCCAGCCAACCGGAACACCCCGCGTCGTCGCCCAATACCCTCCCGCAAATCCTCGACAAGCTCGACGATCACTTTCTCGCGATCGCGCCACACGCGTTTACCGATAACGGCATCGCAAGCGCTAACACCATCAAGGGCGACCTGAGGTGGAAGGCACTTCACCATGATCGACTTGCCGCTATCGACGTGGGTTATATCGACTACGACCTCGAGTCCCCGACTCCCCCAAAGGCGAACTATAAGGAACGGTTCATTCGCCGAGAGGTCGACCACCTCCCTGGGTTGAAATCACTGCCGTTCGTCTCAACCAGCGACGCCTATAGAGTCGACGAACTCGGTAGCCAATTTACCTGGATCCGCATGGAGACCCCGACCCTGGAGGCGATGCGCCAAGCGTTCCTCGACTACGGAGCCCGCATCGTCTGCGACTGGGATCCTCGTTTCAAAACAACCAGCAGGACACCTAACGAGGTGACTCACTCGTGGGTGCGTAACGTGACCATTACCGGTGCCACTTCGACGCATGAGCCATTGCGAGTCGAATTCGATCCGAGGCTCACAGTGCTGGTTGGAGGTCGAGGCGCCGGCAAGTCCACGGTGGTTGCCGCTCTCCGGCACCTCTACGGGGACATCGGCGCTCTACCCGCGCAGGCTCGCAGGGAGGCCGAACAGATGCAGGCGGCGGTGTTCCCTTCCGCAGCACTCACAGCTACCCACGTCCTTCCCCACAGTGGAGACGCTCAAGTCGCCTCCTGGACCGCTACGCACCAGTCCCAAACAGTTCGCGGGGACGGGCAGAGCACACAGACTGAGTTCGCAGTACGTGTAATCAGCCAGAAGGAGTTGTTTGAGCGCGCCGCGGTCGGACCTGACGGCACCGACACGACTTCCCGCAACCTCCTCAAACTCGTTGACGATGCTCTGGCCGCGAGCGGTCACCTGGCTCTTTCGCGCTTCGCCCAGCAGTTCGATGAAGCTCGAACCACCTGGGTCACCTCGGCACGGAAAGCACAGACGGAGCGAGACGCCATAGCGACCCGCACAAGCGTCGAAGAAGCTGTGAAGGAACTCGAGCGGCAAGTCGCAGCCTTCGATGACGAGGCGACTAGAGCTCGCCGTGAGAGAAATGATCTCGCGGAACGCGAAGCGGCATGGGTGCTAGCCCGGCAGTCAAGACTCAGGCAGGCATTGCAGACGCTTGCGCGGCACGCTGATGAGCTACTCGCGGCGGACCCAGAGGCCCAAGACCCACCCGCTGAGTTCAGCACGGCGGCGCGTGACCACGGGCACGCGCTCGAACAAATCAAATCGGCGTTGCAAGGCGCGATCTCCGGTCAGATCGCCGAGGCGCAGTCCGCCGCTGGGGAAACTGAGGCTTCATTGGCGGCGACCGGGTGGACGGAGCGCATCCGTGCCGCCAAGGAAGACAGCGTCGCATACCTGGAGGAACTCGCGGCGCTCGGCCTCGACCCACAAGCTTACGAAAGCGTTCGGTCGTCGCTGGGGTCCAAAGTCGCCGAGCTGAATGCACTCGAACGCCGGGCGCGAGACCTACCGGATCTTGAACGGCAGGTTGCCCAGGACTGGGCTGCGGTCTCAGGCCTGCTCGACCAACGTTACGTAGACCGTAACGAGCTTCTGGAGGCAGTAGCACGTCGCAGCACCATGCTTCGTTTCGCGACTCGTAGGCGCGCCGACCTGACGTCTTGGGTCGAATCTGTTCGAACGCTACTCAACCTCCGAGCCGATGGCTTCCTTGAGGATGTTCCTGATCTTGCTCGCTGGTTGTGGGCAGACGAATCGATGCAGGCATCGCGATTTGGCGAATGGCAGAACGCCTGCGTATCCGGCGACTTCCGAACGATCGCAAGCCAAGCTTCCATGAGACCAACCTGGACTCAACGTCTGGCGGGCCTCGACCCGCTTGTCCGAGTAAGGCTGGCTGCAGAGATCGCCGATGACGCGGTCGACATGGAATTCCTCCGATACGACGACCCGACGTCTGGAGACCAGCGCTGGGAGCCCCTCATGACTGGCTCTCCCGGCCAGCGAAGCGCCGCGATGCTCAGTTTCGTACTACACCAGGGCGTCGAACCGCTCGTGCTCGACCAGCCGGAAGATGACCTCGACACCGAGTGGATCTCCGAACTGGTTGTCCAGCAGTTGCGACTCAGCCGCTGGATCCGCCAGGTCATCGTGGTCACACACAACGCGAACATCCCCGTCAACGCTGACGCTGAACGGGTTGTGGTGCTCGAGAACGCAGCCGACTCCATCCGCGTCAGAACAACGACTGACGAGCTTGGCAACAAGGTGCCGCACGTCGGGGCTCTCGAGAACGTGTTTGTACGCGCGGACATTCAACGCATCATGGAAGGCGGAGTTGAAGCATTCGTGCGCAGAGAGCGCCGTTACAACAATGAGGTAAGTTCCTATCGCCGGGCGATGAGAGCCGCGGAAGAGGGTCAGCCCTAAATGGAATCCGGATAGTCGATGCGAGAGCCCCAATCAATCCTGGTCTGCTGCTGTCCGCTCGGCACAGGATGCGCGGCGAGGGCCCATCGAACGTGGCGTGGGCTTCGTCGCAGGTCAATCGCCAGATGAGTGAGGGCATACTCGCCCGCGCGCACCCGGTCGTGAAGTTCGATCAGGTCGATGTCGTCAAGTTCTGGCGCGAGCGGAGACCCGGATGGTCTCCATCGCGGCGGTGCCCACACGACGGGTTCGTCCTCGAAGGCGCGAACGTGCCCAACTCCGGGGAACGCGCCGACCATGCGGTGTTTCGGTAGCCAGGCGGCGAGGTAGTCGTCGATCGCGGATTGGAGCTCGGCGCTCATCGTGGTGAGAAAGCGGGTGTAGTTGGCCGCGTCTGGACTACCTAGTTGGAATTCAAGGTGCTGCGGAAGGTCGCGGGTACCGGCGGCGGTGAGTCGTAGCCACGCGTAGCGCTGAGCGTTCAGCAGCCTTCTGCCTCTGCCGGGGTGCTCTCCGACGCTGCCACTCAGCAGACGCCAGTCCGCTTCGGGGAGCAGGCCACTCCACCTGAGGTATCGGCGCGCGACGTAGTTGATGGGCGACGGGTTCAGACGGAGCCATCCGGCTAGCTCGCCGAGTTGCTGAAGCACTGCAGTCGCCTGTTCAGAGGTGCCGAGCATGGAAGGTCGGAGCTTCCGGCCGATCCCGGCGATTCGTTCGGTGCCGCCTTCAACTCCAACGCCGGCGACACGAAACGCGTCCGCGAGGCCACGCTGTAACGCGGACGGGTCAGTTATGGGGTCAACGCCCAGGGGGTTCGCCCAGGTCGGCCACATGAGCGGTGGGATGAGGACATCGGTGAGGGGTTGCTCGGTCGCCAAAGCGAGGGTGTTCCAGGACCACCCGGTGCGCTCGATCCGTGGGTCCGGTTCTTCAAGAGCGACAATGAGTTCCGCGAAGCCGGGCGAGACGGCGGTGGCGTGCACGAGCCGTTGCATGTCGGGAAGGTCGCCGTCGAGCGCCCGGAGCACTCTTCCTCGCATGGGCGCGCCGATCCCTGGCCAAAACTCGAGGAGGTGCGATGCGCTGCCGGGACCGGACAGCTTCTGGGTGGTGCGGACGGGTCGCGAGAATGTGATGCGCCGTATCGTCGCACTGACCTCTGGCTCTGGGTCAGTTGCGAGCCGATGTGCCGCGCCGATGAGAGCGCTCATCGCGAGCGCATCGCGCGGTGGAGTGGTGCCGATCCGTTCGGTGTCCTCGATGAGTCCCTCGAGCGCGTCTCCTGGGATATTCGACAGGCTGCTGACAAGGTCAATGTCCCGTGTGCGGAGAAGTGCGATGGCGATGCCGCGGAGCGTGCTCGTGTCGACGGGGCGTCGGGGTCGTTTCGTTTCGACCCAGGCCTTTGATAGGGCGACTTGGGCCCGGTACGCAGGGCTGGATTCGAGGACCGGCGCTTCAGGCCAGCCGTCGGTGAGGGCATGACCGCAGATGCCGCCGGAATCGAGTTCGGCCTGGCATTGGTTCGGGTTGCGAGTCTCGGTCTCCATCACATTGGCTTCAACGATCGGACTGTTGCAGGCCGGGCAGCTGTCGCGAAGCGGGGTGTGGTGCTTCAAGCAGAGGAAGGACCACCATGTGCGCCAGTACGTGTAGAAGACGCCCGGTTGCTCCGCAAGGCAGTCCGGGCAGTAGCGGGTCCCGGCGCCCCGAGTCCAGTTCATCGATTGCGACACGGTGCCGTCGGGACGGAGCGCGATGAGGTCTGGTGCAAGGCGCGACATCACTGTTGTGCGGAGCAGCGTCGGGTCGCAGCTGAGTCCGGCGGCGATGCCGGCCGTGGCTTTCGGATGCAGCACGTTTGGGAGCCGGTTGCGGAACGTCCCAGTGAGGTCGTACAGCCCGCACCAATGGGCGATGACAACGGCGGGTTGGCCGTGGAAATAGCCGACGCGGCGAAACAGACTTGGCAACCATTCATGCTCGAAGACGGTCACTGTGGCGCCGAGCGGTCGCACGTCCTGAACAGTGATCCGGTACGGCTGCTTCGGTGCGCGGGTCATGCTGCCCAGGCCTGCCAGTCGGTGGACCACGACAGCCGCCCGGACTCCCAGAGTCGGATGCGCTCTTGCCGACCCTGAGCGACGCGGTCCTCAACACCGCCGTCGTCGAGGAGCGCCCGCGTGATGCGCTGCGAAGGTGTCTGCATTGCTCCGATGCACGCGTCGGTGATGAGCGTCGCGAGGGAGTTGGCGTACCCGAGCGTCGAGACCCAGAGGTACTCCTCGAACTGGCCGCTGAGGACCCGTTCGCCCGGTTCGTGACCTGCGAGGCGAAGGCGGTCGTCGAGGCGTCCGAGGAGCGTTCGCCACTCCTTGACGTGCTGAACGGTCCGGTGCTCGTAGCGGCTGAAGTCGATGAACGCCCACCGCGCTTCAGATTGCATGCGTGCGGCGTTCTGTGCCGCTGTCCGCTGCCGCCGAAACACGCTGCGCATATTGTGGCCACCCATCACAAGACGGAAGCCCTGATTCTGAAGGGCCTTCAGCGCGTCATGAAGGTACCGCCCGTACTGGCCGTCGTAGTTGACCATCTGCATCTCGTCGAGAAAGATCCAACGGACCCCGTGACGGTGGGCGGCTTGCGTGAATGATGCATGTGGGTCATCTCCGGTCGGGGCGCCAATGCTCTGGCAGAGGGTGCGGAAGAGCGTCTTCGGGGTTGGGTTGCCTTGCAGTGAGTGCCAGATGACCGGTCGCCAGGCGGATCGGTACATCGGGTCGGTCTTGATGAGCCCGTCTTCGAGGTCGAGCCGGCGGTCCCACGCGGACTGGGCCATTGCCCGCGCCGCTACGTGCTTGAGGAAGAAGGTCTTGCCAACCCCGGACTCGCCGGTGATGAAAGGGGCTGCGAGCAGGTCGGGGACGCGCCCGGGTTTCGGCTCGGGGAGGGCTGCGATGCGTCGCTCGGCGAGCCGGTACTGGCGTGTTCGCATGTAGGGCCAGGACTGGTACCACTGCTGCATGCTGCGTTCCCGACGACGCCGAGTGTCGGCATCGAGGTCGCGCAGCTCGGTAGGAGTGAGGCGGCCGGGGTCGACGCCGGCGCGAAGTACGATCTGCTCGATGAAGTTCTGATCGGTCGCTTCGAGAAGCCGCCAACTGGCATCAGGGCGCGGGTCATCGCCGAAGAGTTCAAGCACCTCCTGCCTCAGGGTGCTGCTCACGCGTACTCCTCGAAGAGGCCGGAATCGAAGTCGTCGAGGTCGTCGTCGAGAAATTCCACCAGAGCGTCGGGCAGCTCCGCTTCAGCGGTTGGCAACGCATCGAGGATGTCCTCTGATGAAATAGCCCGTGCCGGACGGATGGAGCCGTGGTCCGTGGCGAGAAGCCGATCGAACTGAGCGGCGTACATCTCTTCGTTGCGGGTGCTGCCCGTTCGTCGGACTGCAAGGAGGGCGTTCTCGCGGCGCCAGGTGGTGACGAGTTCGATGAGTCGCTTCTGCGCTTCTCGCGGTGACAACGAGCCCGGTTGGATGTGCGCGCGTGCGCGGTCGACTGTGAAGTCGCTGAAGGGCTCGGTGTCGTCGTCGCGACCAACCCACGGCACTTCCCAGGCGTTGCCATCGGGGTCGAAGCAGTACACCTGACGCATATCCGATGGGTCGTAGAACATGCGGGCGACGCCGCCGGGTGCTGCTCCGGGGACGGCGAGGAGGGTCTCCAGAATCGGGGCGTGGTAGACGAATTTCTTCCTCGTCACGCCGAACGGTGTGATGGGGAGTACCTCGTTGTCGAGGAAACGAATCCATTCGTTTCGCCAAGCAGGGATCTCGGCGCATCCGTACTCTTCGGCGAGTTCAATCCACCTGGCGTTCGGACTGATCCGGCGCCCAGTGAGGGCGAGGAGTCCGCCGTGCACAGACGTGTTGTGAAGATCCGTCCACTCGCCGTCACGGTCGAAGAGCTCCTCCCACGTCAGGCACGCCTCCCGCTCGGCGGCGCTCCCGCGAGTGTCAACCGATCCCGAGACGTAGCCCGGCTGCTTCGACTCGAACTTGGTCTTGTCGGTACCGAAGTGCCGCTCGAGAGCGGCCTTCATGCGAGGGTCGAACACTCGAGCTGGCTCGACGTCGACGCCCAGCCGGTGCAGGGTCGCAAGGACGATCAGGTTCAGGAACTCTTTCCCGTTGTCAGTGAGCAGCCTCCGCGGGGGAATCGGATACCGGGTGAGTGCGCGAGGGATGCCCGCGAGCGCTCTCGGATGGGGCTTTCCCTCAACGAGGACGGGCCCCTGGTCATGAACCATGTTGCGGAAGGCGTCGGCGAGGGCAAGGTTCGCAGCGAGCCCGCCGACGTTGTTACTGATCGCGCGCCCCGTGACGTATCGAGCCGCGACGTCGAGCGTCTTCGTCATCGTCGGCCGGAACACCGACGCTTTCGGGTCAGGCGCGTAGGGGTCCCACACGCTGACGTTGGATGTCGTGCTGTCGATGAACCAGAGCTCTCCCGGGCGCTTCGGCAGACGTCGTTGCAGCGCCGGCTTGGGGCTCTTGGAACTCGTGTGCATCTCGGCGGTCTTCCGCCGCTTCAGCCGAAGGTGCGGCTTCCGAGCGAAGACGTCGCGTTGGATGCGGTCGTACACGCTCTGACTCGGGGCGGCGTGACCACGCTCGACCAAGAGCCAAGCGGCGAAGAGGACGTACTTGCTCTCTGACGGCAGGTACGACCCGAACTCGCCTTCCGTGAGGAACTCCTCGACCCAGTGCTCCATCTGCGGGTGAACTCGGTGCACACGCTCGGCGAAGACACGACTATCGAGGAGGTTGTCCTCCGCGAGCGTCGCATCGTCCAGGGTGCGGGAGATGTATCGCTGTGCGCTCTTCAGAGCGATGCCGCGCTGTCTAGCGATTTCGCCCGCGATCGCGCGTTTTCGCCACTTCTCGTCAAACCGCGCGGGATCCCAGCTCGGTTCGATCGGCGCGTCGACCGGGTCACCCGGCGGCCGGCCCGTTTCGATCCAAGTGAGTAGGTCCTTCTTAACCTGGAAGTTCTGCTTCGACGTTTCGGACAAGGTGTCGTGGATCGCGTCGAGGCGGTCGCTCATCATCGGCGGGGCCGCGTCGTCGCGGGACATTAGCGCAGCGACCTCTGATTCGCGCATCATCGGCGGAGTCGCGCCCGCAGCGTCACGAAGCTGCACCCATCCGCCATTGCACCGCTGAATCACCAACGGTCGCCCGCTCACGAAGATGGTCTCGCCAACCTCGACCCGCCGGCGCCACTCAGTGTTCGGCATCAGCACGCCACACGATGGACATCGAGTCAAACGGCCCAAACATGTCGGTCAGGAGCGCGCGCCGCCATAGCATCCGTCGGATCAGCATCAACGCCCACTCAAGGCGGTACCCCGACGCTGCAAGACGTTCAGCAAGTACACGCACTGGAAGGGCCTTGTCGCACAGCTCCAGCGCTGTGACGCTCCACAACGTGTACGACTCATCGGGCACCCTCGCCTCAGTCAGCAACTCCAGGTTTCGTCGATATCGACGCGAGATGCCCATCCACACCAAGTACCCCATACCCATCGCGTGGACCGCTGCCTCGACATGAGGACGCTTGGCCACCCAATCCGCATCTGCTGCGTCTTCCGGAGTCTTCACGTCGACGACCAGTGGGATCCGGCCAGGGCTCAGCAGGACCGAGTCAGGAGTGTGACTGACTGCGGGGGACCCCTTCGGCCATGTGAGCGTGAACGGCTGACCAGCAATTCGGTGGATGGCGGGATGAAAGTCAACGACCGTCATCATGGTCCGCTCGTGGTGGGACTCGCAGCCCACGTGGTGGCCGTTCGTGTGCAGCCAGGTGCCGACCGGCTTGTTCTCCTGCTCGAGCCGCCGAGCGAAGTTTCGCATGGGTAGCGCTGACCACAACGTGTTCAGATCAAAGTCGTTGAAGCGTTCGGTCTCGACGTGTCGACCGTCGAGCGAGTACGAGACCGTCACGACGTCCTGCACACCGAGGGCGGGGTCGATTTCCAGACGCCGTCGCCCTCTCGATGGGCTCCCCACTCGGAGACGACGCGGGTGCCACCCGGCAAACGACGGATCGAACGCAGGTTTCGAAGCGGGGTCGCCGGGTCCGAACCAATCCGTGAAGACCTCGAGGGGATCTACATGCTCGAAGGGGTCAGGTGCGCTCGCCTGCGCTTTGCGCTTGGATCGTCGAGCCAGCTCCTCGCCGTGCTCTCCAGCCCAATCCGGCGAGTCGTTCACGGGAACTACCAGCGGCGGAACTCTGCGCCGCAGCGGCACCGCGCCTCTCGGAGCGGGTTGTCCAATACCGGCTGCGCCGCTGATGAAACGGGGCACTGGCTTGCTTCGCGGATCGTTCGCGGCCGGTTCTTCACCAAGCGGAGGTATCTGCACCACAAGCAGACCATACGAGCTATCATCGACCTAGATCAAGATTCTAGTTCGAAGTTGGGGTCAGTCTTGAGGGATCTGCTCGCGCGCCGCCCGCACCCACTTCGATACCGCCGTCTGGCTCACGCCTACCGCCTCGCCGATCTTCGTCGTCGTCAAGCCGATCGTGTGCGCCTCGAGCGCGAGCTCACGCCGACGGGCAGTGGCCTCGCGAATGAGGACTTCAGCTTGACGGAGTTCCTCGAGCAGCTGCTCGGCGCGAGCCTCATCGGTGACAGTCCTACGGGGCTTGCCGATCCGGCGCGGTGGGGTGGGTGTGGTCATCGACCTGCTCCGATCTGCGTGACGAGCGTCGGAACAGCACTTGCACGGCGGGCGGGCACGTGGAAAAATCCGACGCGCAGGACGCTCGGTTCGGAAGTAGCCTCTTCGTTCTTGGTGTGTACGGCGCACGATTTGGCGATCGTGAACCGCAGGGTCGACAACGACCCTTGCGAGTCGTGCCTCCGAATCATCGTAGCTCCTGTTCCCCGTCGACCTCTCGACGCAGCTTCGCGCATGTCCAACAGCCCTATTCTTGCTCGTTTACGAGTAGAAACGATGGCCATCGGTGGAGGCGGGCTGTGAACGACCGCGGACTGACCTTCGAGTCGTTGGTCGGGGTCATCGCTCACGGCCGCGACTACGGTCGGGTCGACGAGCCGCAGAGCGATCCGCGCGGACGCCAAGCGACGCCCGAAGAGGAGGAGTTCCTCATCCGCTCCGGCAGCTTCACCCGCGAGCAGTACGAAAAATCCAAGGCAGAAGTCGCTCGCGGCGAGCTCGACGAGATTGAACGCCGCACGGAACTCGAGGGCCTCATAGCCTCGCTGACAGCCAAGGAGGCCGCCGACTGGTTGGGCATCAGCGACGCGGAACTGCACGCGCTCCTCGTCGTGGGAGAAGTGACCGCCTTCGTCTGCGACGGTGAATTGCGGTACCCGGCGTGGCAATTCACTGAAGACCCAGCGATGCCGGTCCTTCCCGGCCTCGCACGACTCACGCCGGCGTGGGCGGATCAGAAGCATCCGTCCACAATCCTCGGCTTCATGTACAACGCGGACCTCGAAATCGAGGGGACCGATGAGTCCTTCACGCCCATCGAGTGGTTGGCGATCGGTGGTGATGTGCAGGTCGTCCTCGACTACCTCGAAGCGGAGAGTTGGCGATAGGACTCCCTCGGAATCACCCGACACACCGCTCCGGAGCATGCCGTTACCGTCGCGCACCACTCTTCCCGGAAGCAGCGGGAACAACTCAGAAGCAGAACGAGAACGGAGTACCCCCTGACGACACGGCTTCAGATCGCGCGCGCACGCGCACGTGTGGCTCTCGCCGTCCGGACTGGTGAGGACCTGCCGGAGAGCGTCCGAGAGGTTGCCGCGATGGACTTCGCGGATGCCAACGACGCGGTCGCAGTCGTACGAGACCGCGAGCTCGACCCGCCCCGGCTGCGTGGCGCCTTCAGACAATTCTTCGGCGTCCACGCCGGCGGTCACGACTTCGGGCCGCGCCACAACCCGCCGCGGCCTCGAACTGGCCGCGATCTCACCGCCGACGAGGAGGAGGTCCTCATTGAGGCGGCGTTCGGAACGAGGGAGCGGTACGACGCGGCCCGGGCTGCTGTCGCGCGCGGAGAACTCGAAGCAAGCGAACGCCGCGACCGGCAGGAGGGGCTGAGCGCCGCACTCACTTTGGAAGAGGCGGCCGACTGGCTAGACGTCGGAACGGGCCGGGTCCTCACCGACCTCGCGTTGAGCGACCTGTTCGCGTTCGTGTGCGACGACGAGCTTCGGTTTCCGGCATGGCAGTTCACCGACGACCCTGACCATCCATCGCTGAACCACATGACGTCGCTGGCCGGAGCGTTCGATGACGACATGCACCCGACGGCGATCCTCGGGTTCATGACGACACCACACTCGTACACGTCCATCGACGGCGAACCGGCGACGCCCGTCGAGTGGCTCACCGCGGGCCATGACGTGCAGCCGTTGCTGGAGCTGCTCGAGACTCGGCACTTGAGGTGACCACTCGCTTCACGGCGCCCCCTGGTGCACCACGAAGCCGCGCTGCGTCCGTGCCGACCACCGGCGCAGCGACGAGATGATCGCCGCCAGCGCGGGCGTGTGTCTCGCGTTCCCGACGCACGGGCTGCACCTGGCACCGGGGGAATACCGGAAGAACACCTCTTATGGCACTGGGACTGCGCGGGCCAGCCCTCCGCATGCGCCTGAGGCACCGACGGTGTGTGCTTCACAGCCGGTACGCTCTGAGAATGCTTCAGCTCGACGGCTTGGCACCTTCTCCAGACGCGGCGCTCCATGCCGTTGCAGCTGAGATCCGCCGCCTCGACCCGGACGGCACTCGATGGGCTGCAGTCATCCGGCACACCTACGACATGATCTACAACGGTCAGGAGACCGGTCGGTATCGCTGGGATCAGCTGATGAAAACGGAAAAGACCCACTTTGGGACACTCTTCGAGATAAACGCTCAACGTCAGTTCAAGTTCGAGGGTGGCGACACGACCGACTTTCGCGTTGCTGGCCATCAAGTAGATGCCAAGTGGAGCCAGGCGATGGGCGGATGGATGTTGCCGCCCGAGGTCTTTGATGAGCTTGCGCTAGTCGCGACCGGTGACGACGCGGCTTCGCGCTGGTCACTCGGACTGGTACGCGTCCGCACCGAGTACCGCCGGGAGGGAGCCAACCGCGACAAGAAGAGCCAACTGAACGCTGTCGGGCGCGAGGAGATTGTCTGGTTGTGGCGCAACGCACCGCTCTGTCCGAACGTGCTCTTGCAGCTTCCCTCGGCGATCGTCGACCATATCTTCGACAGCCGCAGAGGTACCCAGCGGACGAACCGACTATTCCGTGCTGCCGAGGGAATGATCGTGCATCGGAACGCGGTCGCGACCGTGAGTCGTCAGCTCGATCATCAAAAGCGCGTCCGCTATAATGGCGGCGCTCGTTCCGCGCTTAAGAGCGAAGGCATCATCATCTTGAGCGGGGTCTTCTACCCGCACCTTGCACAATCACTCCGGGTTCCGGTGCCACAGCGCGACGAGTATGTCTCCGTCCGCATCGTTCCTTCGGAAACCGACGAGGGAGTGCTCATCGGCGAGAGGCGTTGGCGTCGCGCGCTATCAAGCGAAGCCGTAACCGAACCGGCGCCGCGTCTGCCCAAAGTCGGTGAGCGCGACGACTAAAGGTCACGCGACGATGCGAAGGTGCTTTTTGCCTGCGGCTTCGCCCGCACCGAGCGCGCGCCGAATCGCCGTGCCGACGCTCTGCGCAACAGGCGGCGGGAAGGCGTTGCCGATTTGCCGGTAGACCGACGTCTTACGACCGCTAAATGTCCAAGCGTCGTCAAAGCCCTGGATTCGGCTCACCATCTCGTTCGTGAGTCGGGGCGTGAATCGAGCGGGATGCTGAGCTGAGGGCGCCTCATCTGCGATGCCCTTGCCGTCGACGCCCAACTTCAACCAAGATTCTTTCGCCCGAGTCGGACCAAGGTCGGCGCCGCCGTGCTTCTTGGACCCGCCAACCACCGTCGGAGCGATGCCTTGGGCCTTTCGAGCCCAGGCCTCTGCGCCAGACCATCCGTTGGCTGCCATCAGGGGGAAGAGCGTGTCGCCGACGGCGCGAGGGCTGCCCACTGCACCGGGCCACTCGAACTTCTTGAAGCTGCTGCGCTTGAGCGCGACGAGGATGAAGCGCGGGCGGAGCTGAGGAACGCCGAACTCGGAGGCGAGAAGGAGCTGCCAATCCGCCTGATAGCCGAGCCGCCCGAGCTCGTCGAGGATTGACTGACGGTACGTAGCGAACCTGGCCGAGGCGAGTCCTTTGACGTTCTCGAGCATCACAGCCGCGGGCTTGGTTTCACGCACGAGGCGAAGTGCCTCAGGGAAGAGGTCTCGCTCGTCGTTTGCGCCAAGCTGCTTGCCAGCGACTGAGAACGGCGGGCACGGAACGCCACCGGCCAGCAGGTCGATGCCTCGGTAGTCACGCCCGTTAACTTCGCGTACATCGCCCTCGTGAACGTGCCATTCGGGACGGTTCAGACGCAACGTCGCGGAAGCGTCGCGGTCAATTTCCACGACGAGCTCGTGCCCAAATCCTGCTTGCTCGAGGCCATACGACTGACCGCCGGCGCCTGCACAGATCTCGAGACTGCTGAGCTGCGGCGTGGTCATTGGGCTGCCTCCGGAAGTGGTGAATCGGGCTCAAGACCCTGGCGGTTGGACCACACTAGCTTGCCCCCAGGGTCCGACATCGGGGGCGCGCCGGTAGGAAACGCTGTTCGATTGGTCAGAGCCTTCGCGACCGTAGCCGCGGCTTCGTCCGCCGGAACACGCTCCCACAAGCGGATCACGATCCATCCCTCGGAATAAGGCGCAGTTGTGTTCTCCGCATCCCTCGCACGGGTGCCAGAAGCACCCGTCGATGAAGACCGCTACCCGTGCGGCGAGTGAAGACGGTGTCAGGTCGGACAGCGCGTTCACCGACCCTCGTGCGCAGATTGCACCGATATTTTACTCCGCCCGCGTGAAGGATTGATCGCACCGCGAGCGCCAGATTTGTGTCCTTCTGGCGGTTGGACAGGCCAGCCACTAAAACCGCCTGCGCGACACGGCCGTCCGGATACCCTCCCGAAGTCGGAGGCTGTCTGTAACGTCATCCTTGTCGGCTGGGAGGCGACGCAGATGGCGAAAACGACGGCGTATGGGGGTGCGCGTCCTGTGTTCGCGCTTGCCGAGAATGCCGAGACCGAGCCCGTCGAGGTGGCCTGGGCGGGAAGCTATCTGGCCCTCGGAGCGCGGCTGGCGAGGCACGCCGACTCGCTCGATCGAAAGCAACTGATCGTCGTCCTCTCCGTGCCGCGGCGCGATTACGTCGCGGCGTTGGTCGGAGCAGGGTGGACGCTGACGCGTCCCTATCCCACCGGAGCCGGGAATCCGCTGCAGGTTGCGCGGCAGGGCGGTTCCCAGGCATGGTACCGAGCCCTCAACGCCGGATACGTCTATGCTGGCGAGCTTCGCGAGCTCAACGAGGCTGTCAGCCCCGCGCGGATGCGCTACGCCGGATCTCACTTCAAAGTGACCAGCTTTCTGAGGATGGCGCCCGCGCCCGCGCTTGATGGCGAGCGCCGTGAGGAGCACGTCCAGCCGGGGAGCATTGTGCGCTATACCCGCGCGATCGAGAGCTGGGATGACCGTCTTGTCGCGCCAGCGCAGGACCTCGCGCTCGTCGGGATCGAGTCGCGGCTGAGAGCCGATCTCGAGGCCGTGCTCTGCAGGATCGGAGATTCCGACGGCGATCGGCTCGATACCCTTCTCAAGCCGTGGAGGCGCGGTGCCGCCACGTGGTTCAGCCGGATCTATTCGTCGGCCACTCTCGAGGAGGCCCCGAGCGGATACAAGGCAGTCCTGCTCGATGGCCAAGCGGCGATCAAGTACATCGCTGAGACATTCTCTCCGGTCGTCGTGTGCGTCATTGACCGCTCGGTGGCGGACGAGAACCAGGCCGAGAGCCTCGTCAATATGCGCCGCACGGAGGGTACCGGTATCGACGTTGCCGATCTTCTCGGCTGGCGCCCGCCGGTCGGTATCGAGATCATGGGATTCGAGGTGCGGCTGTGAGCAGGGTGGCCGCAGTCAACGAGCGGTACCGCGCGACCGCGGCCGTGGCCCGCGACGGCGTCAGCCTCTTCGTGGTCGCCGATGAGAACGGCGCGACACTCAACGCGGCCATAGGCGCTGTGGCGCGCATGGCCGCGGAGGACGGAAGCGACCTTTGGGAGCACGTCCTCGGCGCCGCGAAGTCCCTCCGCTGGCACCTTGCGTTTCGGCCGCAGCCTCTCGAGTTCAACCCGTCCGTAACGACTGCCGCCCATGCCGTCGTCGCCCAAGCTGACGCAATCCGGCCCGCGCTTGGCGACGATGGCACCGCTCTGCTGGACGCGCTCACGGAGGCGGCCGAGCGCGTCGCGGCGGAAGATCCACCAATCGGCCCCTATCTGTTGGAGTCCGTCGTGGAAGTAGGCCCGGCGGCTTGCTTGGTCGTGGCGGACGGAACCCTTTCGCGAGGCCAGATCGCCTCTTGGCTTGGGCCTCTCGGATTCCGCGTCCTGTCCCCGGGGATGCTCGCAGACGCGACCTCGATCGCGGACGTTGCGTACGTTGTCGGACCACCTCGGCTGATGCGAACCTCTCTCGCCACGGCCCCGCCGACCCCCGAGGTGTCCTTCTTCGTGCCGTCCTGGTTCGGCGACCGGAGCCTGCCGACGACCGCCATCGCCGACTACGCGCAAGGGGCGATTCGCCCCCGGGTTCGCGTTTTCGAGCTCGGGAAACTGAAGCCGAACGCCGATGAGGTGGCACCCGAGCCGGAGCCGATTGAGGACTTTGCCCCGGCTCCCGTGTGGAAATCGCAGAGCAGCGCTCACCGGGTGCCCGGCGTCGACGAGGTCGTAGTGCGGAAGGTGCTGCTCAGCGGCGGTTATGCGATCTGGATGGATGACGGTGAGCGGATCCGCACCCTGGACCCCTCGCAGCCGACCGGAGAAAGAGTCACCTACACCGACGTCGCGGCTGTCGAACCCGGTACGTACCTCGTGCTGCGTCTCGGCGTGACCGAGCGGACAGTTCTCTACGAGGCGACCATGGCGTCGATGGGAGTCCTCCGTGCGGTAGTCGAGTCTTCCCAGGACCGCTGGAAGCAGGCACTGCTCGGTCGGCTCCGGAGTGCAGGGCGTCCCCACGTTGAGTCGGCGATTCGGCGTCTCGGCGTGAAAGCGGCCGAGCAAGCAGAGGCATGGACGCAACCGACGCTGGCGCGCCCTCAGCTCGACTCGGACTTCAAGCTGTTGCTGCAATGGCTGGAGATAGCAGAGGAACCAACGTTATCCAACGCAACCAAGTTTCGGCGGGCGCGCTTCCGGGCAGCCTCCCACATGCGAGAGCAGCTAGAGCTTGCCATGGCGAGCGCCGACATCGAAGCGCTTCGCGTTGAGGGTCACGTGAAGGTTCATGGCGCGGGGTTCGCCGACATCATCGCGACGCGGGTACTTGCGATCTCGCCCCACACGAACGTGGTTCCCCGTCACGATGCGCGGGAGCCTTTCCTTGACGGGGGCGGCCGATGGCTCGAATGATCCCCAATTACTGTGCTAAGAGCGCCCCGCCGGGCGAGAGAGATCTCTTCGCGGCGCTCGCTTCGGACGCGGCAACCGAGGATTGGACCGTCCTTCATTCGCTCGGCATAGCGAGACACGTCCGGCAGGTCGAAGGCGAAGCGGACTTCGTCGTGATCGTCCCGAACCACGGTGTGCTCGTGATCGAAGTGAAGTCGCATCAGAGCGTCGCGGTGCTCGCCGACGGACGATGGCGGTTGGGCAACAACGCGCCGACTGCTCGGGGCCCCGTCAAGCAAGCGGACGAAGCCATGCATTCCATCCGCGAGTACCTCGCGAAGAACCAGGTGAATCTCCACGGGGTGCCGATCGTATGCGCAGCATGGTTCACGCACACACGTGCAAAAGCGCATATCCCTTCAAGCCCAGAGTGGCTCGACTGGCAGATCCTCGACTCGGTCGACCTCGAGCGCGGAGCGGCGAGCGCAATCCTTCGGACGCTGCGCGACGGCTCGGCGCATCTCGATTCGGTCCTTCACGTCTTCCATGGCGCCTTGGGTCCTGATCGGAACCAGACGGAAAGGATCGCTAGCGCGCTACGACCGCGATTTGAATTCGCGACGACGTTCGGAGACCGGCGTCGGTCGCGAGAGAGCGACCTAATCCGGTTTATCGACGAACAGTATCTTGCGCTCGACGCCATGGCGGATAATCGTGCGGTTCTGTTCACCGGTCCGGCCGGCACCGGAAAGACGCTCCTCGCCTCCGAAGCGGCGCGCCGAGAGGCGCTGCAGGGGCGAACCGGAAGGCTGATGTGCTTCAACGCCTATCTGGGTCGGCAGCTGAAGGACTCGTTCGTCGACTGCGACGGCGTCGTTGCCGGTACATTCCACGCTCAGCTGCTGGAGATTGCTGGGCTCAAGTCGGCGCCGACCGACGCCGGACCGGACTTCTGGGACGGCGAACTCGTCGACTCAGCGCTCGAGGTCATGCTCGAGTGGGAAGACGATAAACGCGCCGATTTCGTTGTCATGGACGAAGTTCAGGACCTCACGCGGCCCGCCGTCCTTGACGCAATCGATCTCCTCCTTAAAGGCGGTCTCGCCGATGGACGCCTGCTCCTGTTCGGCGACTTCGACCGCCAAGCGATCTACGACCTGGAGGACAACCGTTCGATGCTTCGGGAACGGGTGGGCGATCTGACCACGTACGCGTTGAAGGTGAACTGCCGTAACCTGCCCCGGATCGCCCACGCGACCGAAACCTTCAACGTATTCCCCGGGTACCAGGGGTACCGGCGACAGGACGACGGAGTAGCGCCGACGTTCATCCGTTTCGAGCGCGGAGGAGAGCCGTCCGACAAGCTCGCGGGCGTCATCCGCTCGCTGCGCGAGGAGGGGTACGAGCTGAGCGAGATCGCGGTACTGAGTCCCCGACGCGCAGATTCAGTCGCCGTAAGCTCCACGGACGCTTGGCTCCGGCAGATCCTGGTTCCCGCCGACGGGCGGCGCAGGCAGGCCGGAAAGGTCGTCTACTCCACGATCCATGCCTTCAAAGGGCTGGAGGCGCCTGCAGTGGTCCTGACGGATCTGGACCGCGACGGAGCAGCGCCGTTTGAAGCGCTGCTGTACGTCGGCATCACCCGGGCCACCGACAGGCTGGTGGCTATTATCGAGACGAGCACGATGAGGTCACTACTTGGGGGAGCGGCATGAGCGGTGTTGAAGCGCGGGACCACGTCGAACGGGCGGTGCGGCGCGAGCTGTTCGGGCCGGGCGACGAGCTACACCTGGGAACGCCCGTCGATTGCACGGGAGCGAACATTGTCCTCTCCGATGAGCAGGCGAAGGCGTTCGTCTATCACGACGCCGCGACGGGGCAGGAGCTCCTGACCAAGATGGATCCGCTCCGGCGCTATGGGATAGGCGTGCTTTTCGGCGGCGGAGCTGCAGCGCTGTCCGCCGTTGGAGGGGCTGCATCGGGCCCTGAGAATGCTCCCGACATCGACACGACGTGGGTGTCAGGGCTCGAAGTCAACGACATCGATCCGAACGCCCCGGATGTCACGTTTACCGGATCCGTTCACCAGGATCGTCCCGACGACGACGACTTCGATCTAACCGACGCCAACAGCCTCAAGCCTTCAGCGATGGCGGTGTCGTTCAAGGTTCGGGTGCCGGACGGGGCGTCGCTTGAGCTGCGCGTCTGGGGAGCTTCCTACAAGCGCTACGGCGTCACCATCCCTGGTGTCCACAATCAGGCGGAGTGGTGGCTTCGCCAACCGTTCACCCTCGCGGGCATGGTCGCTGGCTCGAGCATGCTGTCAGGGACCTTCGAACGGCTCGTGGTGCCGGTCCGCCCGGTGAACGAGGACGGCTCGGACGATGCGACGCTCCATCGGCTGCTCCCGCAGGTACAGCTGTACGCCCGGCCCGTGCCGGGGGAGTCCGACCCGCAGAGCCGTCTCGTCACAGTCGCGCTCGTCAACGTCGATCCCGGCTTGGGCAACGCTCATGCGCTTTTCCAAAGCGGTTTTGAGGTTCGGGCCGCCAGCGGGGCCTCGATCGAGCCCTACCCTTCTGTGGATCTGACCGAGCGCGACGACGAAGAGCGCTCCATCAATCTCCTGTACCGCAACAAGTCGACGTTCGCAATCGGTCACGGCTGCGCGGCGCTTTGGGACGAAGGTGACGGACGTTCGGCAGGGTGGGTCCGGACCGACCCGATGCCTTCGTACGAGGTCGTGAGCCTGACGCCCAACGTCTATCTTCGTGACCAGAACGGTGCGTACCTTACGGATGCCAGCGGCAAGCGCCGCGCCGTAACGGTTCCATGCAGGAACTGGCAACGGGAGGCGACAGCGGACGTCAGCAGGTCGGCCTCGTCCTTCGCCTGTACAGGCAGTGGATCGAGGAGCAGCGACGCTTATCCCGGATCTTCCCGAGCGTTTTCACGAGGCGGCGGCCCGGCACATGAAGCTGTGCGACGAAGCACTGGGGCGGATGGAGGCGGGCTGGCAGCTCGTGCAATCCGACCCGGTCGCCGCTCGGGCGTTCGCGCTCGCCAACGAGGCGATGCTCTACCAGCAGCTTCGCTCGCGCCTGCCTGATCGTATAGTCAAGCCGACCAAGAGTGGGCCGATCATCGATAGTCCAACTCCGGAGGTTGTCCCCACTCCGCAGCAGGGGCAGTGGCGCCCTTTCCAGATCGCCTTCGTGCTGGCGACCCTGCCCGAGCTCATCCTGCCATCCGAGTCGCACCGGTCGGTCGTCGACCTGATCTTCTTTCCAACCGGCGGCGGCAAGACGGAGGCGTATCTCGGTGCCGCCGCCGTTTCGCTACTCGCGCGACGGCTGCGCGATCCCGACGACGTCGGTACGGACACGCTGATGCGGTACACGCTCCGGCTTCTCACCGCGCAGCAGTTCCTTCGGGCCGCGGCGCTCATCTGTGTCCTTGAAGACATACGGTCTCGCGCGGAAGCCGAATTGGGCGGGTCCCCGTTTGGCATCGGTATCTGGCTCGGGCGCTCTTCCACGCCTAACAACTGGAAGCAGGCGATTGCCGGCCTCCGGAAAATGAAGACCGATGCTCGACAGGAGAATCCATTCCTACTGTCGCGATGCCCCTGGTGCGGCACTCGAATGGGGCGGACCCCCGACAACGACAGCACGGACGTCGTGGGGTACATCGAGCTGCATGACCGAGTCGTGTTCCGCTGTCCGGACTCCGCTTGCCGGTTCGGAGGCCGCACCCGGACGTTGCCCGTCCACGTAGTCGACCAGGACATCTACGACAAGCGACCGAGCCTCGTGATCGGGACCGTTGACAAATTCGCCATGCTGGCGTGGACGCCGGACGCGCGATCGCTGTTCGGACTCGGCCCCGACGGCGGCCGCGTCGTGTCTCCGCCCAACCTGATCATTCAGGACGAGCTGCATCTCATTTCTGGGCCGCTCGGGTCGATGGTCGGCTTGTACGAGCCTGTGATCGACGATCTCTGTACCGACCGTCGAGGGGACGAAGCGATCCCTCCGAAGATCATCGCGTCGACGGCGACGATCCGACGATACGAAGACCAAGTTCTCGGCGTGTTCGGACGGAGCGACGTGGCGCTGTTCCCGCCCCACGGACTGGAGGAGGGCCACTCTTTCTTCGCCGAGCCGGAGACGCTCGACGACGGCTCGCGGGCGCCGGGCCGCCGATACCTCGGCATTATGAGCGGCTCACTCGGCTCGATGCAGACGGTACAGGTGCGCGTCACCGCGGCCACCCTCAACGGCGCAGCGAGCATTCCGAACGAGGCGGACCGCGACGGTTACTGGACCAACCTGAACTTCCTGAACTCGCTTCGCGAACTCGGTAATACCGTCTACCTTCTCGAGTCCGACGTCCCGGACTACCTGACAGGGCTGCGCTTCCGCGACGGCCTCGAGCGCCCGCGCTGGCCGCGGATCGTGATGGAACTGACATCGCGACGTCGCAGCGACGAGATTCCCGAGGCGATCGATCTCCTCAGGAAGCAGTACGGCGAGAAAGGGTGCATTGACATCTGCTTGGCGTCGAACATCATCGAGGTCGGCGTCGACATCGATCGGCTCGCGCTGATGACGATTGTGGGACAGCCCAAGACCACGGCGCAGTACATCCAGGTCAGCGGCCGCGTCGGCCGCAAGCCAGAGGTGTCCCCGGGTCTGGTGCTCACCGTCTACGGCGCGGCCAAACCGCGTGACCGCAGCCACTACGAACGATTCAGGACGTACCATCAGCAGCTCTACGCGCAGGTTGAGCCGACATCGGTCACGCCGTTTGCCAGCCCCGTGCTTCGGCGCGCGCTGCACGCCGCGGTCATTGCGCGCATCCGGCAGACCTCGCCCGCGCTGCCCCCCAACCCGTTTCCCCAGGCGGAGTTCGACGAGGCTGTTGAGCTTCTCCGGAAGCGCGCTGACTCGGTGAACTCGGAAGAGCTTGCCGCGTTCGATTCGCTCGTCGATGAGCGCCGAAGGCAGTGGAGCGCCTGGCAGCGAACGGAGTGGTCGGCGAACGCCTACGGCAGCGGAGATCCGCTGCAAGGGCTTATGCGCTCGGCGGGCGAGCTTCCGGACCTCGGAAGCAAAGCGACGATGTGGGACGTGCCCATGAGCATGCGGAACGTTGACGCCGAGTGCTCGATCGAAATATCGACCGCGTATGCAATCGCGGATGGACTGGCAAACGGAGACGCCCAATGAGCACCGGAAACATGCGGCGGGCCCAGCTTGTCAGCCCGTTTGGGGTTGGGGCGATGAGCGTGCTGGTGAACGGCACTTCCGTGATTACCGCCGGCATTGACCACTGGTATCCGGGCCCGGGGGAGAACCCGAACTTTGAACTCTCGGAATACGAGGAGCATGACTGGCGCTTGCAAGAGCGTCTCGCGGTCGCGGCCTTCAGGTTGCCCCCGGACTACCGCAGGAACTCGGGTCAAGCGGACCAGCGGAACCGCGGGCTCAAAGTCCCGGTCCTGCGCTTTCCCCGGTGGAACTTCTGTCCCTACTGCAAGCGCATCGAGATGAGCACATTGACGATGCGCCAGATCGAGCGCTGCAAAGACAAGGCGCATAGCGACGCCAAGTTCAAACCACGCATGGCCCAGGTTCCCTTTGTAGCGATCTGCGCGGGCGGTCACCTCGACGACTTCCCGTTCTCCGAGTGGGTGCACCGCTCCATCAATCCGACGTGCGGCGGGGTCCTCCGCCTGAAGTCGTCGGGCGGCGGCGGCCTCGAGGGTCAGACCGTCAGCTGCGAGTGCGGCAAGAGCCGGTCACTCCGGGGCATCACCGACTCCCGGACCGAGAACGGGGAGGAGCACACCACGCTTTCGGATCGGCTCACCGACGGCGGCGACGTCTACGAATGTCCCGGCGCGAAGCCGTGGCTCGCGGTGGAGTCAAGCCCCTGCGGACTGCCGATCCGGGGCGCGCTCCGGGGGTCCGGCAACGTGTATTTCCCGAAGGTCCAGTCGTCGATCTACATTCCGATCGAGGAGGGAGCGGTCAGCACCGAGGTCCACGATCTGCTCGGCCATCCCTCGGTAACCGGCGCTCTCAATGCTCTCCACGTCGCGTACGGTCCGGACCTCGATGCCGCTACGCTTCGGAAGGTACTTACGCGGAGCGTTCCACCCGAGCGGATACTTCCCGTCAACGACGACGAATTGCTCGCGGCTTACCGCGACCGTTTCGGTATTGGGGGCGAGGACATCCAACGGCCGCTCGAGGACGCTGCCGCGGAAGCTCCATCTGCTGACGAGACCTGGCGGCTGCCGGAGTTCCGCGCCATGCGGGAGACTCCGTCGGACTCCCGTCTCGCGGCTAGCGACCCTGGACTAGATCCCGCTCTTGCTCCATTCATTACAAGGGTGCGGAGCGTCGACGTGCTTAGGGAGACGAGGGCGCTCTACGGCTTCACTAGGGTGCGCGACGACTCGCTGAGGATCTCGTCTGGTAAGGCGTTGCTGCGCCGCTCGCCTCTCTTGCCGGAGCAGGACTGGCTACCCGCCTACGTGGTCAAGGGCGAGGGCATCTACCTCGAGTTCGACCCGACGGCCATGGGGGCCTGGGAAGAGCTTCCCGAGGTGCAGGCGCGGGCTGGCTTGATGCAGGCCAGGCAAGGCGTCGCGGCGCAGAAGCGCGGGTTGCAGTCGCGTGACATTTCCCCGCGCTTCGTCATGCTCCACACCTTCGCGCATGTTCTCATCAACGAATTGATCTTCACCTGCGGATACAGTTCCGCGTCGCTGCGCGAGCGACTCTACGTGTCCCACGCGGCGGGCGCTGAGATGGCCGCCGTGCTGATCTACACGGCGGCGGGCGATTCCGAGGGGACTATGGGCGGACTAGTCCGGATGGCACGTCCGGAGAACCTCGTTCCGGTCGTACAGTCCGCGATCTCCGATGCGCGATGGTGCTCGACCGATCCGGTCTGCATGGACGCAGGTGAGAAGGGCCAAGGCGTGAACTCCTGCAACGGCGCCGCATGCCACGGGTGTGCCCTTCTCCCCGAGACGAGCTGCGAGGAATACAACCAGTTCCTCGACCGCGGACTGCTCATCGGCACCTTCGACAGGCCGGATATTGGCTACTTCTCGTCGATGTAGACCGAGCAGGAATACCTGCCAGGCCGTGACGCCACGCACATCGGCGGCACTCGATCAGACCACGCCCCATCCGCTCGGACCGACCAGCGAGATCCGATCTGGAAACCCTGGGTCGCGATCGCCTGAGCGGGAGTTCTCTTCCTCAGGCGCGACTTGGCCGGCCTTGAATAGTTCCGAGAAGCGAACGAGCCATCGATTGTAGACGATGGCACCCGGTCGTCGCCCCGCCTCCCACGCTCGATGTCCGCCACCGAGGCCAGTGCATCCCTGATGTCGTCCTACTCGCGCGCGATCCTTCGCATTGAAGGTGCGTCACGGACGCGTCGCGCGAGCTGCCAGGTGTCGGGCTTGCGTGGAGAAACCGTGGCGACCCTGCACGCGCGGGACGGCGACAAATAGTGTGCGGAGGAGACAAGTTGTATGCGTGGCGACAGTGTGGCTCGAGCCTACGCTCAGTCATCGGGTCAGTTCCGATAATAGTTCTTCTCGGAACAAGTCGGCGGGCATGGAAGCGAATATAGCGGCCGCGCTGATCGCTTATCGAGCGATGAGCCGTCTCTCCCCTTCGACCCCGTAGCACCGGTCCCTCGGGGTCCGTCTCACGGCTGGTCCTCCACCGGCGTGACCCGCACGGTAACGGAGTCGATCACGGTGCCGGCCGGGATGCTGCCGATCTGCCGGGTCTGGATGCTTCGCTCGCCGATGTAGGTTCCGTCGGCCGGGTCGATGATGACGTCGTGTTGCTCAGTCCCGCTCCAGTGCGGGAGGCCGATCGCGGTGCCGCGCTGGCCGTCGAGCGAGACCTGTTCCGCGGTGACGACGACGTCGGGCAGGGTCGCCAGCGCCTCGTACATCGCCGCACGGAGGTCCGCGGGCACGAGCCCGGTGCGGAGCAGGCCACTGATCGTGTCGAAGACGTGCAGCTCGTCGGTCGTTCCTGCCGCCCGGGGAGCGGCCTCGATGCGTCGGACGAGGGCGTGCGGGTCACGAGGCAGGTCCGCGATGTCGGACGCCCCGAGCGTGCCGGTCTGCTCACCGCCGAGCTCACCGACCGCGAAGTCACCGCCGACGCCCCGCTCCCACACCGGAGCGGACGGCTTCCCCGCGCCGTCGTCGGACGCGGCCTGACGTGCCGCGGTGCCCCCGAAGACCTTCGTCGCCGCTCCGGAGCGGATCTCGCGGACCCAGGTCCCGGAAACGTCGGCCGGCACCCAGGTGGTGGTCGTCGTCGGCTCCAGGTAGCCCTCGTCGTAGTGCTCGCCATCGGACGTCGTGGAGACCATCGACAGTTCCGACTCCACCACCTTCGTGAACGCGCCGGCCGGCGTCCGGTCGGCGGCCGCGGCGGCGGCCGCCTCGTGCAGCGTCGCCGCTGCGGCCGATCCCGGCGATCCCCAGTGCGTCACTCCGACACCCGTGGCGACCAACCCGCCTGCCACGACCACCGCTGCTCCGGCCAGCAGGACAGGTCGCGAACGACGCAGCCACCGGACGGGAGGCGCGGTACGGGCCGGTGCGGCGCCTCCCGTCCGGACGGTGGTCGCCACGGCGGCCGTGTCGAAGCGGAGGCGAGCGCGGTCGAGTGACGCGTCGACCGCCTCGGGCGGCAGGTCGCGTCGCAGCAGGCGGAGCGTGGTGAATTCGTCGTCAGACATGGAGTGGTCCGTTCAGGGAGTCAGTGGTGCCGGGCACGGCGCGGAGGGCAGTTCGGGCCCGGTTCAGCCGGGAGCGGACGGTGCCGACGGGGACGCCGGTCGCCTCCGCGATCTGCTCGTAGGTGAGTTCCGCCCAAGCGTGCAGCAGGACCGTCTCGCGGACCGCCGGACGCATCCGGTCGAGTTCACGCATGACGGTCTGCACGGCACGCTCCGAGTCGAGACGGTCGCCGGCGTCGTCGTCGAGCCGCTCGGACACGGCGACACGGGACAAGGCACGGTCCGCCCGGCGCTGGGAGCGCCAGTGCCGACGGAGCAGGTTCGACGCGATGCCGAACAACCACGGCAGCGCGTCCTGCCGGTCCGGGTCGAACGACTCCCATCGGACGAGCGCGGTCACGAACGTCTCGCCGAGGATGTCCTCGGCACTCTGCAGGTCGGTCCGGCGCGCGAGGTACAGGAGGATGCGCCGGCCGTGCTCGTCGAACTGGCGACCGAGCTCGGCTGCGGCTCCTGGAGGGGGATGACTACTGGGCACGACTGGTATTGCCCGATCCTCCCGGAAGAGTTCCATCCTCGCCGAAACATGCCGCGTCGCTGTTGCGCGCGAGCAAACTCGAGCCTCAAGCGCGTCTCAGTGGCCGGGAGCCAGTGCACTATGGGGTAATGATGCGTAGGTATCGGCTCTGGATCGCGTGGATCACTGGCTCACTCACGGTGGCCCTGATCGTTCTGACGATCCTGGCAGCGGTCACGAAATTCACGCCTTGGCTGCCGCTGCTGGCGGCGACCCTCGCCGCCGCTGTTGCGGGAGCGATTCTGATCGCATGGGGACCGCGAGTTGCTCGACAGCAGGAGCGCGAGCGTCGTGCGCATCAGAACCAGCCTGTCCGTTAGCCGATCGTCAACCGGACGGCACCTCTGTCGCCAACTGCTCGCCATGCCCCACCCACGTCTGAAACGGCACGACCGATCGATAGGGGCAGCGATGCTGAATCTGCAGTTCCTTGCGCCGGTGGTACTGGTTATCGTCGCCGTGCTCGTCTTCCTCGCGGCCCGCGGGAGCATGGGCTGAAACCCGCTGCCGGATCAGCAGGACGCGCGACGTCGAGTTCGAGCCGAGCGCCGCTCCCGCGACCGATAGCCGGTCGTCAACCGGACCCAGCGAGCCAAGTTCGTCTTCCGCCTTTGGTGATGGGAAGCTGGTAAATGTCGCCCGGCCCGAGCTGCTGTGGGCCGAACCCCTCCGAAAGCGATCACTGATGACCATCCCCGCAACGACCCTCACACAGCTCGTCGATGCATACCTCGCAGCTCTCGGATCAGCCGACGTAGACGCGGTGCTCGCCCTGTTCACGCCGGACGCGATTGTGAGCTCACCGCTTTACGGGGAGCAGCCCGCCCGCGACTTCTACCCGACATTGTTCGCCGACACGGCCGCATCCGTCCTCACGCTCCGCCGAACCTTGGTCAGCACAGACGACTCGGCTCCGACTGTTGCGTTCTGGTTCGACTTCGATTGGACGCTCTCGGACGGCACCCCCGCACCGTTCTCCGTGGTTGACGTCGCCGAGCTAGACCTGGAAGCCCGGATTCAACACCTGCACATCGTGTACGACACCGATCCCATTCGAACTGCTTGGGAAGCCCAACAGGCCGGCGGTAACCCCCGTTCATGAAGCAGCGAGCGACTACCCGATCATCACGAGCACTGCGTACGGGTTCGTCAGGAAAGTGTCGTCCCGCGTCGGGACTACATCCACGACGCCAGCTCGCTGGGTGACCCACCAGGCGGCCAACAACACGAGCGCGCCGGCAGGGGGGCTGAACACGAGCAACCGTTTCCTCATGGGATCACGGTACGGCGGCACGAAGCGTCGCAACGGCCGATGGCACGCCGTTCCGCCTAAAGGAGGACTCGTTCTTTGGGCGGATCGCGCCGAACTTCCGCCCTCCGTCCGATGAACGATCGGTTGACGAGACAGCCCCTCTGCGCCATGTTCGTGGGATGCCTGAGTGGAACGGTCTTCAGATCCCGGTGACTGATCTCCGTCTCGTGTTCGATCGGATCCTTCAGCACGTCGAACATGCGAACGGGGAGTCGGTCGTGCTGCGTGAGGACTACTTCTACTCGTTGCCCGCTCCGGGCCTCTACGACGTGTCGAGCAATCCACCCGAGGCCACGATCGGGCAGCTGAGCGAGTCGTGGGACAACCTGACGACGGCGCCGGCCGCCGATCGGACGTTGAACTGGGAACTCGTTTGGCTGGGCGACGTCCTACGAGCCATCGGGCATCTTCTGCCCGAGGGCGAGCAGCGTTCGGCAGACCGGTAGCCGATCCCTCAGCGGGCCAATCGGACTGTGGTCTCGATGGGCCCGAAGCTCGACGTGGTTCCGTCGGCGGCGAATCCGTTCCGCCGGTAGAACGAGTGCGCGCGAGGGTTGTCGGCAGCAACCCAAAGAGATGCTGGCCGCGGGCCGAGCGCTGCGTTCAAGAGCGCCTGCCCGGCGCCTCCGCCATGAGCGCGCGAGAGCACGTACAGCATCGTGAGTTCCTCTGGACGGACCGCGTCAGACCCGGGTGTCTCCTGCGTAGCGGCGAACCCGATGACGCCCGACTCGTCCTCGGCGACAAAGGTCGCGAAGGCGCCTTGCTCCAGGTTCGTTCTCCACATGTCGATGCGCCGATCGACGTCGAACCAAGGATCAGTATCGGGATTCACCACGAACCGCCCGTACGTCTCTCGCCATGAGGTGGCGTGGACGGCAGCAATGCCTTTGACGTCGACAACCTCTGCCGGCCGAATGACGATCGAGCGAGGATTGTGGCCGTCCATCCCTCGACCGTAGCGATGACGCCGGCACTCGTCGATAGCAGCCCGGGTGTCCCGTAAGCCGATCGGTCACCGAACGCGCGCCGTGGTTAGCGTGTGACCGTGCTCCCTCTCTCAGTCGCGCTGCCCCCAGGGGGCGGAGGCTCCCTCCCCGTCTGGATTTGGATCCCGATCGTCGCGGTCGTGATCGTCGCAGCGGTCGTCCTGTTCCTCCGGAGAAGCCGCTGATGACGTCTCGATAGCCGGTCGTTCAGCGGACGCGCCCTCCTGTCCCGCGCGCACAGCAGCAGCCGTGTCGCACATACCCCGTCCGGATTGAATCTCGCTGAGGGCCCGCCATACGACCGCGTCAGCCACAACGCCCGCGAACGCAGAACGCCCCGCCAGCCGAAGCCAGCAGGGCGTCCCCACGAGTCAGACGAGGGTCAGAAGTCCCAGTCCTCGTCCTCCGTCACGACGGCCTTGCCGATGACGTACGAGGAGCCCGACCCCGAGAAGAAGTCGTGGTTCTCGTCCGCGTTCGGGGACAGCGCCGACAGGATCGCCGGGTTCACCTCGGTGAGCTCCTTCGGGAACATCGGCTCGTAGCCCAGGTTCATCAGCGCCTTGTTGGCGTTGTAGTGCAGGAACTTCTTGACGTCCTCGCTCAGCCCGACCTCGTCGTAGAGGTCCTGCGTGTACTGCGTCTCGTTCTCGTACAGCTCGAAGAGGAGCGAGAACGTGTAGTCCTTGAGCTCCTGACGCTCGGCCTCGGTGACCTGCTCGAGACCCTTCTGGTACTTGTAGCCGATGTAGTACCCGTGCACGGCCTCGTCGCGGATGATGAGGCGGATGAGGTCGGCGGTGTTGGTCAGCTTCGCCCGCGACGACCAGTGCATCGGCAGGTAGAAGCCGGAGTAGAACAGGAACGACTCGAGCAGCGTCGAAGCGACCTTGCGCTTCAGCGGCGATTCGCCCTGGTAGTAGTCCATGACGATCTGGGCCTTCTTCTGCAGGTTCGGGTTCTCCTCGGACCAGCGGAAGGCCTCGTCGATCTCGGGCGTCGACGCGAGGGTCGAGAAGATCGACGAGTAGCTCTTGGCGTGCACCGACTCCATGAACGCGATGTTCGTGTAGACGGCTTCCTCGTGCGGGGTGATCGCGTCGGGGATGAGCGACACGGCTCCGACGGTGCCCTGGATCGTGTCGAGCAGCGTGAGGCCGGTGAAGACTCGCATCGTCATCGTCTGCTCGGCCGGCGTCAGGGTGTTCCACGACTGGACGTCGTTCGACAGCGGCACCTTCTCCGGCAGCCAGAAGTTGTTGACGAGGCGGTTCCAGACCTCCACGTCCTTGTCGTCCTGGATGCGGTTCCAGTTGATCGCCTGGACCCGATCAATGAGCTTCAGCTTCTCGACCAACGCACGTTCCTGTTCAAGAGATGGTGACTAGATATCGGACTGGAGGCGCGGTGCGGGCTGGCACCGCGCCTCCAGGATGTGGGCAGTCGCGTGAGCGACCAGCCGCTACAGCATGCAGCTGACGCAGCCCTCGACCTCGGTGCCCTCGAGCGCGAGCTGGCGCAGACGGATGTAGTAGATCGTCTTGATGCCCTTGCGCCATGCGTAGATCTGGGCCTTGTTGATGTCGCGCGTGGTCGCGGTGTCCTTGAAGAACAGCGTGAGCGACAGACCCTGGTCGACGTGCTGCGTGGCAGCGGCGTAGGTGTCGATGATCTTCTCGGCGCCGATCTCGTACGCGTCCTGGTAGTAGTCCAGGTTGTCGTTCGTCATGAACGGCGCCGGGTAGTAGACGCGGCCGAGCTTGCCTTCCTTGCGGATCTCGATCTTCGACGCGATCGGGTGGATCGACGACGTCGAGTGGTTGATGTACGAGATCGAACCGGTCGGCGGGACGGCCTGCAGGTTCTGGTTGTAGATGCCGTGCTCCTGGACGGACGCCTTCAGCGCCTTCCAGTCGTCCTGCGTCGGGATGGCGATCCCGGCGTTGTCGAACAGCGAGGCGACACGGGCGGTCGCCGGCGTCCACGCCTGGTCGGTGTACTTGTCGAAGAACTCACCCGACGCGTACTTCGAGTCGCGGAAGCCGTCGAAGGTCTCCCCCGTCTCGATGGCGATGTTGTTCGAGGCGCGCAGGGCGTGGAACAGCACCGTGTAGAAGTAGATGTTCGTGAAGTCGATGCCCTCTTCGGAGCCGTAGTACACGCGCTCACGAGCGAGGTACCCGTGCAGGTTCATCTGGCCGAGGCCGATGGCGTGCGACTTGTCGTTGCCGTCCTCGACGGAACGGACCGACGAGATGTGCGACATCTGCGACACCGAGGTGAGGCCCCGGATCGCGGTCTCGATGGTCTTGCCGAAGTCCGGCGAGTCCATCGTCAGCGCGATGTTCAGCGAGCCGAGGTTGCAGGAGATGTCCTTGCCGATCTCCTTGTACGAGAGGTCCTCGTTGAAGGTGGTCGGGGTGTTGACCTGCAGGATCTCCGAGCACAGGTTGGACATGTTGATCCGACCCTTGATCGGGTTGGCTTTGTTCACCGTGTCCTCGAACACGATGTACGGGTAGCCCGACTCGAACTGGATCTCGGCGATGGTCGTGAAGAAGTCACGCGCCTTGATCTTCGTCTTCTTGATGCGCGAGTCGTCGACCATCGCGCGGTAGTTCTCGGAGATCGGGACGTCGCCGAACGGCATCCCGTAGACCTTCTCGACGTCGTACGGCGAGAAGAGGTACATGTCCTCGTTGTTCTTCGCGAGCTCGAACGTGATGTCCGGCACGACGACACCGAGCGACAGCGTCTTGATGCGGATCTTCTCGTCGGCGTTCTCGCGCTTGGTGTCGAGGAACTTCATGATGTCCGGGTGGTGCGCCGACAGGTAGACGGCACCGGCACCCTGACGCGCACCGAGCTGGTTCGCGTAGGAGAACGAGTCTTCCAGCAGCTTCATCACGGGGATGATGCCCGACGACTGGTTCTCGATCTGCTTGATCGGGGCGCCGGCCTCGCGGATGTTGGAGAGCAGCAGGGCCACGCCGCCGCCGCGCTTCGAGAGCTGCAGCGAGGAGTTGATGCCGCGCGAGATCGACTCCATGTTGTCCTCGATGCGGAGGAGGAAGCAGGAGACGAGCTCGCCGCGCTGGGCCTTCGCGGTGTTGAGGAACGTCGGGGTCGCGGGCTGGAAGCGGCCGGCGATGATCTCTTCCACGAGGTCGATCGCGAGCTGCTCGTTGCCCTGTGCCAGGCCGAGGGCGGTCATCACGACGCGGTCCTCGAAGCGCTCGAGGTAGCGCTTGCCGTCGAACGTCTTGAGCGTGTAGCTCGTGTAGTACTTGAACGCGCCGAGGAACGTCTGGAACCGGAACTTCTTCGAGTACGCCAGGTCGTTGAGCTTCTGGATGAACTCGAGCGAGTACTGGTCGATCGTCTCGCGCTCGTAGTACTCGTTCTCGACCAGGTAGTCGAGCCGCTCCTTCAGGTTGTGGAAGAAGACGGTGTTCTGGTTGACGTGCTGCAGGAAGAACTGCTTGGCAGCCTCACGGTCCTTGTCGAACTGGATGTTCCCGTTCGCGTCGTAGAGGTTGAGCATCGCGTTGAGGGAGTGGTAGTCCATCCCCGTCTGCGGCGACGTCAGATCGACGTCTGCAACTGCTGCGTCCAAAATGCTTCCAATCCAGTGGTGACTGCGTGCACGTCGTCTGGCGTGCCGAAGAGCTCGAAACGGTAGAGGACGGGGACGCCGCACTTCTGTGCGATGACGTCCCCCGCGAGGCCGTAGGCCTCGCCGAAGTTCGTGTTGCCGCCGACGACCACGCCGCGGATCAAGGAGCGGTTGCGTTCGTCGTTGAGGAACTTGATGACCTGCTTCGGGACCGCGCCCTGCCCGTTGCCGCCCCCGTAGGTCGGCAGCACGAGCACGTACGGCTGGTCCGCGTGGAGGAACGGGTCGCTCGGGTAGAGCGGAACCCGGTCTGCCGGCAGCCCCAGCTTCTCGATGAAGCGGGCCGTGTAGCCGGACACGCTCGAGAAGTAGACGAGGTTGCTCATGTGCGCTCCTTGGTCAGAGGTGCGGACAGCGGATCAGGGGCGGCCTGGCGGAGGCGGGTGGTGCCTCCAGGCCGGGTGAGTGCGGGCCCCTTCGGGGCCCGCACTGCGGTCACGCGAGTTCGGCGCTGAGCGTCGCGATCTTGTCGGGACGGAAGCCCGACCAGTGGTCGTCGTCCGTGACGACGACCGGGGCCTGCAGGTAGCCGAGGCTCTTGACGTGCTCGAGGGCTGCCTCGTCCGTGGAGACGTCGTGCACCTCGTACTGGATGCCCTTGTTGTCGAGGGCTCGGTACGTCGCGGTGCACTGGACGCAGGACGGCTTGGTGTAGACGGTGACGGCCATGATCTCCCCTGGTTCTTGCTGGTGGTGTTCGTGCTGTGGAGGTGGTGCTGATGCCTGCTCGCAGTCGTGTCCGGGAAGGGCCGCTGCGATGGCTCCACACTACATCTAGTGGCTGGCCGCGGCACCGACCACAAGAGGAAGTGTTACAGCCGTGTAGTTCTCCACAACGCCCTCCACAGTCTGTGGATTCCCGAGAGGCCCGGGATTCCGCCATTCTCCGGCCGACCACCGACACTTCCCCACACCCGTGGACAGCGTCGATCCACATGTGTGGAATCAGCGCGTCGGCGTGTCGCGGAACCCGTCCTCGGACCCTGCACAGGACCCTGCACACGACGACTCCGTCCACACCTCCCCGACCGGGGGACACCGCCGTCCGTCCGGTCCGTACACTCGTCTCGTGAGCGCGTACGGCACCCTCCTGAAGACCCCCGGCGTCGGTCGTGTCATCGCTGCGCAGCTCACCGCGCGGTTCCCGTTCGGGATGCTCTCGCTCGCCTACCTGCTCCACGTCGAGCACGTCTTCGACTCGTACGGCGCGGCCGGCCTCGTCCTCGCGACGACGAGCATCGGCCAGGCGATCGCGGGCCCGCTCACGAGCCGGTGGATGGGCAGCTGGGGCATGCGCCCCGTGCTGGTCCTCACGAGCCTCGTCGCGCTCACGAGCATGGGCGTCGTCGCGTTCGTCACGATGCCGCTGTGGGGCTACGTCGTCGTCGGCTTCCTCGGTGGTCTGGCGGTCCCCCCGGTCCAGCCCGCGGTCCGCACGATCTACCCGAAGATGGTGACCTCGGCGCAGCTCACGCCCCTCTTCTCGCTCGACGCGAGCGCGCAGGAGCTCATCTGGGTGGCCGGGCCCGTGATCACGACGTTCGTCGCGACGCAGATCGGCACGGTCCAGGCGATCGTCGTCGCGATGGCCTTCCTCGTGATCGGCGGCGTGTGGTTCATCGCCTCCCCCGAGCTCGGCCGGGTGCGCATCCCGCGGTCGAAGCGCGCGTTCGGCGTCGTCATGCGCCGGCCCTCCGTCGTCGTCGCGACCCTGACCGGCCTCCTGCTCATCGGCGCGTGCGCCGCGGTCGAGGCGAGCGTCACGAGCGTCTTCGGCGAGGGCAGCCCGAACGCCGGCATCGTCCTCGCGGTGTTCGCGATCGGGTCGCTCATCGGCGGCCTGGCGCTCGGGCACCGCCCGATCTCGCGGAACACCCTCTGGACCCGGATGGCCATCGTCTTCGTCGGCCTCGCCCTCGCGGTCGGCGGGACGGACTTCTGGTGGCTGTGCCTCGCGCTCGTCATCGCCGGTGCCGGGATCGCGCCGGCACTGGCGGTCATGTTCGGCTCCGTCTCCGCGACCGTGAAGTTCTCGGACACGGCCGAGGCCTACGGCTGGATGGGCACCGGCCAGCTCATCGGGGCTGCGGGCGGCTCCGCCGTCGCCGGGTTCCTCATCGACCTGCACGGCGCGACCGGCGGGCTCATGGTCGGTGCCGCGATGGCCGCGGTCGGCGTGGTCGTGCCGCTCGTGACGAAGCGGTGGCTGCCCGACCTGCGCGGGCGCGACGCGAGCCCCCTCCCCGACACCGAGCCGGTGAACCTCCCCACCTGACCCGACCCGGGTCGGGGAACGCGCGCGTCGCAACGACACATGCGTCGAACGTCGCGTGTCCCGTCGAGCACGTGGCGTGGACCCCGGCCTGGAGGCACGACACCCGCCCGCCACCATCGGCAGGATGGGTGCATGGTCACCTCCCTCCCCCTCCGCGACGGCCGGAGCATCCCCGCCGTCGGCTTCGGCGTCTACAAGGTCGACGACGCCGGGGCCGCCGTCGCCGTCCGCACGGCGCTCGACGCCGGGTACCGCCACGTCGACACGGCCGAGATGTACGGCAACGAGCGCGGCGTCGGAGAGGCGATCCGTGCCTCCCGGCTGGACCGCGACGACGTCTTCGTGACCACCAAGGTGTGGAACGACCACCAGGGTCGCGACGCGACCCTCCGTGCCTTCGACGCGAGCCTCGACCGGCTCGGACTGGACGCCGTCGACCTCTACCTCATCCACTGGCCGGCCGCCGCGAACGACCGGTACGTCGAGACCTGGCGCACCCTCGTCGAGCTGCGCGAGTCGGGCCGCGCGCGGAGCGTCGGGGTGTCGAACTTCCAGGTGCCGCACCTCGAGCGGATCATCGACGAGACCGGCGAGGTGCCCGCCGTGAACCAGGTCGAGCGACACCCGTGGCTGCCCCAGCGCGAGCTGATGGCCTTCCACGCGCAGCACGACATCGTGACGGCGGCGTGGTCGCCGCTCGGCCGGGGACGCCTCGTGGACGAACCGGTACTCACCGCGATCGCCGGGGCGCACGGCGTCAGCGTCGCCCAGGTGCTCGTCCGCTGGAACGTGCAGCAAGGGGTCGTCGTGCTGCCGAAGTCGGTGACGCCGGAGCGCATCCGGTCCAACATCGACGTGGACGGGTTCACGCTCTCCGAGGACGACCTCGCGGCCATCGCCGGCCTCGAGTCCGGGCAGCGGACGGGGTCGCACCCGGACAGCGTGGCGTAGGGGTCAGCTCTCGGGCAGGACGCCGCTGAACGCGAGGACCGCGATCCCGGTCCCGACCACGGCGAGGAAGATGCCGATGACACGGACGAACCGCGGCGTCAGCGGCTTGCCGTTCATGAGTTGATCGCCGCCGATCGACTGCGCCCAGCGGTTGAAGACGGCGATCGTGACCCCCCAGAGCGCCACGACGACCGCTCCGATGCCGAACCACGTCGCCGCGGTCACTCACCCCTCCGCCGAGCCAGCTGCTGGCGCAGGTTCCGGACGAACAGGACCTCCATCGCGACGGCGACCGCGATCAGGACCACGGCGAAGGCGATGTTCAGCGCGCCCTGTCCGCGGGAGAGCACGGCGATGGGGAGCCCCACCACGAGCACCGCACACACGACGACGTTGAACCACGCACCGATGACTCCCCCTGGAGTTCGACCTGTGCGCTCCGTCCACGGAACCGGCATGCGGCGGACGCTACTCGCCGGTGCTGGAGGACCCGCCCGCGGAGAGACTCAGGCCGTCCGGTCCTCCTCGGACTGCCACGGCAGGTTCAGGTCGCCCGGCTCGGGCTCCACGTCGCCCGCGTCGTCCGCGCCGCCGGTGCCCGGAGCCGCGACCACGCGCGACGGGTCGATCCCGTCCGCCCGAAGGTCGGCGTCGTCGCGCTGCTCGGTCTGCGCGGCGACGGTCTCCCGCTCGCTCGACGGGCTGTACGAGGTGTCGGCCGCGCGCTGAGTGCGGTCGTCCAGCCCGTCCGCGCCCTCGTGGTGCGCGGCGTCGCGGAGCTCGTCGGTGCGGGCGCGGTCGTCGGAGTGCTCGGGGCCGGGGACGTCGGGGATGCTGTCGCTCATGCGCTGCACAGTAGGCCGCGCGCCTCCGGGCACGGTTCGGTCACGATGACCGTCATCCGGTTCCCGCCGCACGAGGGTCCGGTCCCCGTCCCACTAGGGTCGGGGCGAGGGGGGACGACGTGGGACGCAGGACCAGGACCAGGACCAGGACGATCGCGGTGCTCGGCGCGACGGCGGCCGCGGTGCTGGCGCTGAGCGGCTGCTCGCTGTTCGGCGGTGACGACGCCGTGCCCGTGCCGAACCGGACCGCTGCGGCGGCACCCGACGGATGGACGGACGGGACGGCCGAGCCGGTGCCGACGCCGACCCCGACGTCCGTGCTGCCGATCGGCACCGTCGCCGCGGAGACCGACGTCGTCTCGAAGTCGGGCGAGACGAGCCTGCACGTCCGCGTCGTGCAGCGCGCCGAGGGGGTGTTCGCCGCGGAGCTGTCGGACTACCGGACGACGAACCCGCAGCCCATGAGCATCGAGTTCCGACACCGCACGGCGCACTGGGGGGACGGGGACGGCGGAGTGGTCCGGGGCAGTGTGGCGTGGGACACCGGGGCCGGTCCGCCCGACTCCTACACGTTGGACGCCGGCCCACGACCGGACTACCTCGCGAGCGTCGTCCTCGTCCCGGTCGCAGGGGTCGACCCGTCGGAGGGGTTCGCCACGGAGCGCCCGTGGATCGGCTCGGTGCTCGCGGTCGGGGCGCTGGACTGGGACATCCCGAACCCGTACCCGCACCTCCGGGTGACCGTCGGCAAGGCCGGCCCGGGTGCCTACGGGACCGTGCAGGACGTCGACGGCACGCCCACCAGGTACCGGGTGTCCCACGGGGACGAGCTCATCACCGTGTCGAAGCGGTTCGGCGTGACACCGGAGCAGTTCGAGTGGATGAACCCCTACCTCGAGCTCACCGATGACCGGTGGCTCGCCGAGAACGACGTCCTCAACGTCTCCCCCGCGAACCGCTGACGTCTCCGGCCTCCGTTACGGTGGTCCAGCACCCGCACCACCTGGAGGTCCCATCGTGACGATCGTCGCCGCCGCAGACGGCTCCGCCCTCGGCAACCCCGGCCCCGCCGGCTGGGCCTGGTACGTCGACGACGACCGCTGGGCGGCGGGTGGCTGGCCGAAGGCGACGAACAACCAGGGCGAACTGACCGCGGTGCTGCAGCTGCTCCGCGCGACGAAGGACACCGGCGAACCGCTGCACATCCTGTGCGACAGCCAGTACGCCATCAAGGCGTGCACCGAGTGGCTCGCGGGCTGGAAGCGCAAGGGCTGGCGGAAGGCCGACGGCAAGCCCGTGCTCAACGTGGAGATCATCAAGGAGCTCGACGCCGAGCTCCAGGGGCGGAAGGTCACGTTCGAGTGGGTCCGCGGCCACGTCGGCCACGAGATGAACGAGGCGGCCGACGTCCGTGCCCGGGGTGCCGCGACGGCCTACCAGAACGGCACCGAGGTCCCCCACGGTCCGGGCTGGCCGGGTGTCGAGGTCACCGAGCCCGAGCCGCTGCCCGAGGCGACCCCGCCCGCGACCCTGTTCTGATGCAGGAGGCGCGGCACCTGGTCGAGTCCCGCCTCCACGACGGCGAGGAACTCCTCTGGGTGGGCCGGAGCGATCCCGGTCGCATGTTCGTCCACGCCGACCGCTTCCTGATCCCGTTCGGCGCGCTCTGGACCGGATTCGTGGCGACCGGGCTCGTCGGCGCAGCCATCGGGTCCGCGCATCCCGCGGTGCTCGTGGCGCTGTCAGCCCTGCTGCTGCTCGGACTGCACGTCCTCGGTGGGCGCTTCCTCGTGAAGCGTCACCGGAAGCGGACGGACGTCTACGCCGTGACCGATCGTCGGGTGCTCGTGACCAACGGCCGCACCACGCGCGAGACGGACGCACGACGGACCGACTGGTACGTCGACCGCACGGAGGGACACGTGACGGTCGAGTGGGACGACATCAGCCACCTCGACACCCTGTTCCTGAACGGGAGCGAATCGGTCCGGCAGTACGCGAACACCGGTCTCGACCTGACGCCCGGTCGCGGCAACTTCGCGCTGTACGACGTCGCGGACGCCGACGCCCTGCTCGCCGCACTGCGCACGACCTCCGGCCGCTGACGTCGGAGCGGTCGCGCGGCCGGAGGTCGGGCCGGGCGCTGGGTCAGTACGTCCCGTCGCGACGGTCCTGCCGGGTGATCTGCTCGCCGGACGCCGGGTCGATCCCGCTCCGTGTGGTCGTCGTGGTGCGGCGACCGCCGAACGCCACCGCGAGGCTGATG
>NZ_BACW01000546.1:0-1347 GCF_000333315.1 Curtobacterium sp. B8 | reverse complement strand
CCGATGATCCGGACCGGACGCTGCAGCCGGGCCGAGCGGGCCGCGGCCTCGACCGACTGCGCGAGCGCGAACATGCCGCAGACCATCAGGCATCGTCCGATCACGTCCGCGATGTTCGGGACCCCGGTGGCGCCCGCCAGCACCGCGAGCACGTCGGGCTGGTTGATCGAGAGGCCGACGGCGACGAAGGCGCAGCAGACCGTCAGCCACGTCACACTCGCGGACTGCGTGCGGACGACCCAGAGCCGCGCGAGCAGCACCACGAGGACGGCCCACACCGGCAGCGATCCCCAGACGTGCAGCGTCACCGGAAGATCCCGGGCGCACGCTCGTCGGGGTCGAGCAGGCCGATGTGCAGCGCCAGCTCGTCGGCGACGAGCTCGACCGTCTGCTCGTGCGGCGTGTCGAGGGACCGGGTGAACGCCGTCCGGCCGGAGAGGAGCCCCGTCCACGCCTCGTGGTCGCAGCCGTGGTCGGCGAGGAAGACGTGGGCGAGCTCGTGCAGGACCGACGCCGTGCGTGACCGGTCGGACAGTCCCGTCCGGGTCTCGAGCAACGCGTGGTCCCGGCGCTGGATGAGCCGCGCCGAGAGGTCGCCTGGGAGGTCAGCCGTCCGGACCTCGATCCGCTTGCCGAGGGTCGCCTCCGCCCGCTCGACGAGCTGCGGGAGGGTCAGCCGCCGCGGCAGTCCGAGCTGCTGCACCCGCCGCCGGGCATCGGCCTGGAGCCGGAGGGTCGCCGCCCGGTCGCGCGCGGTGCTCACGACGTGACCCCCGGGCCGTCGAGCGCCCGCAGGTGCTCGGTGAACTCGCGGATCTCGTCCGCGGAGGCGAACTCGCCGAGCCGTCGGGTCGCGAACGCCACGACCTCGCGCTTGCGCAGCTCGAGCACGAGTTCGAGCTGCGCCTGCACCCGGGCCGGGACGTCGGTGCTGCCCGCGGCGTCGGTGAGGTACGCCGCCGGCACACCGAAGAACACCGCGAGGGCCTCGAGCAGTCGCCGATCACGGACGGCCGGCCCGTTCCCGCCGAGCATGTAGCCCCAGCGCGGTCGGCTCATCGACGCACCCTGCGCCTCGATCTCCGCCGCGATCTCCTTGTACGACGGCCGCTGCCCCGAGTTCGCCTCCACCACGTCCATGAGGAGCTGCAGTTTCCGCGACAGCTCGCGACGGTGAGCGTCGTCGTCCGTGTACTCGACCACGAAGTCCCCTCCCCATGCCTGTCTCAGACATGGTAAAACGGTCTCGGAAGGATCGACCGCTCGTTCTACCCTGCCACGGACGGCCGGTCCTGTCAGGTCGGCATTTCGTGGGGGGATGCCGAGCCGACCACCGGACGGACGGGA
>NZ_BACW01000547.1:0-6582 GCF_000333315.1 Curtobacterium sp. B8 | reverse complement strand
CTGACCGACCTCCGGTCGTGCTCCCCACAGATCTGCGATATCTGATTTCCACACGAGAAGTATCAGATATGCTCCTCGCCAGGAACGGAGGAGGGAGCAGTCTTGGGGGATCTGACGATCGAAGCGCCGGTGATGCGTTCGGTTGCATCGATGGCGAAGTCCGCGGGGGCGGAGTTCGGCTCGGAACGGGCGCTTTCGCGGGCTGACGGCGGATGCTTCGGCTCCGATCTCGTGGTGTCGGCGTTCGCATCCTCGGCGCGGGCGCTGGACGCGATGGTCCGCTCGCTCCGCGAGGATGCGGACACGTTGAGCCGCTTCGTGCAGAACGCACTCGCGGTGCTGGAGCAGACGGACGCGGGTCTGGCGGTGAAGCTCCAGTGACGCTCGACCCGACCGTGGGCGACCCGGACGCCATCCGTCGTCTCGCTCGCCTGCACACGGCGCACGCCGACGGTGTCCGGGCGGGGACCCGGCACGTGGTGGATGCTGCGGAGGCGGCGCAGTACGGGTGGCGCGGGAAGGCGCAGGAGCGGTTCGTCGCGGTCGCGGCGACGGTGCCCGAGAGCGCGCAACGTGTCGCGGCTCGGCTCGATCAGGCCGCCTCGGCACTGTACACGTACGCACGCGAGGTGCAGCAGATCCAGGACGAGGCGCAACGGGTACGGACTGCGCAGCAGAACGCGGCCGATGACGTCGCGGCGAACGCCCGCGCGATCCGAGCCGCCACCGCGACCGTGCAGAGCGCGGATGCCGTGGAGTCGGACACGACGAGACTGCGTCAGCTGCAGGCCGGAGCGGCGGGCCTCGCTGGGCTGCAGGGGCGGTTGTCGACGCAGTGGGACGAGCTGGTGACGCGGCGAGAGGCTGCCGACCGACGTGTTGCCGCTGCTCTGGAAGCACCGGAGGTCGTCGGCAAGCTGCAGTCTGCGGCCGCCGTGGGGAGGATGAGTGACGGGCAGTTCCTCACGTGGCTCGGCACGCTCGACAAGGAGTCGATCGCGGCGCTGCGGGACGATCCGACAACGACCGCTCGCCTGGCGCGGATGGACGCGAAGGACGTGGCGACGTGGTGGACGGCGATGTCCGACCCTCGTGGCGCGCACTCCGCCGAGCAGGACGCATTCGTGGCGGCGATCCCGGCGGTGCTCGGGAACCTGAACGGTGTCGCCTACTGGGCGAGGGCTCGAGCGAACTCAACCGTGCTCGAGGACAAGCTCGCTGAGGCGAAGCGGAAGACGTCGTACTGGGAGAAGCAGTTGGACGGGGCGGGGAGTCCTGCCGCTGCTGCGTCGGCGCGGGCGCAGCTCCAGGTGTGGGAGCGGCAGCGCGACGGGTACCAGAACATTAAAACGACACTGGACACGAAATCCGTCTCTCTCATCTCGCTCGTTGACGACCGGCCACCACTGGCGCAGATCGTCTCGGGAGACATGGACTCCGCAAGCCACGTGACATACATCATTCCCGGGATGAACACTGCGACCTATCAAGACGGGACTGTAAGCAATTATGCGCTGATCGCCGACGGCATGCGCAGTCGGCAGGCTGCGGCGGGCGGTGTTCTTCCTGATGACGTCGCGGTCGTGTCCTGGATCGGGTACCACGGACCGATGGCCGATGACCTGTCGTTCGCTTCAGTTGTGGCGAACGAGCGCGCACATGTCGGAGCCGAAACACTTGTGGCCGACTTGAGCGGCTTCGACGCCGGTGCGGCGTCCGGGAAGGATGCGGACTTGTCTGTTGTCGCGCATTCCTACGGCACGAATGTGACAACGATCGCCCTGACGAAGACCCATGCTGATCATGCCGTGCTTTTCGGATCCGCCGGGATTACGGACGTGGCGCCGAACGCGGACGCTTTGGAGGTTCCGAAAGGCGAGGTCTTCGCGAGCCAGGGCGCGAGGGACGGGTGGGCGATCACCGGGCAGCACCTGTCGGGTCGGCAGGATCCGACGGACCCGACCTGGGGTGCCCATGACTTCAGCTCGGAGACACGAAGGGCCGGTGGAGATCTACTTCACGGCATCACCCATCACGGCCCGTACGACGGCCGAGAAGGCAACGAGCACGGACGGTACTCGTACTTCGACAACAACACGACCGCGCAGTACTACGCCGCGAAAGCAACGATGGGATTGGGCGATCAGGTCCCCGAGGCCGGTAAGCCCTTCGATCGGATGCGGCAGCAAACGAAAGAGGATTGGTTCATGTACGAATGGCAGACAGGACTCACCGGTGACCCGACGCTCTGACCGCCTTGTCGGGGGAGCGTTATTCGCCAGCGCGGCGCTCCTTCTGACCGCTTGCGCCGACACCGGCCCTCACGCCCCTGCGAGTAAGGAAACTTCGATGACTCCGGAACAATCGCACGAGAACGTCATGAGTATCTTCCGAGCCGTGAAGTCCGTCGTCGGAGAGGCGGGCTGGGAGGAGGGTACCGTATCTGGGTGGAACGACTGTTCATCCGGGCGCGGCAACGCTGCCCAGTTCTCCCTCACTGCGATTCGCAAGCATTCACTTCCTGCAGCGCCCGACAATGTGACACGGGATGTTGCGGAGGCGCTGAGGTCCGAGGTGGGGCTGAGCGGTGTACCGGTGCAGCACGACGACACACTGCGACCGCCGCGAACCGTTGTCTCGTACCCCAACGGCTACAACGGTGGGACCGCGGCCGACGGGTTCGGCCTGGAGTTCCAGTCGGGCGTGGACTTTGCCAGCCTCCTCATCTGGGGACACTGCGTGCCAGGGGAGGTGCCGGACCTCGGAACCCCCTTGAACCCGCGACCGACTGACCTTCCGTAGTACCTTTCGACGCGCTGTTGAGACAGATACCGATGACGGAAATAAGCCGGCGGGTTCGTCGTAGTCGTCGTCGAGTTCTGGTGCCCCGATTGCCAAGCCGTCCCCGAAGGTGGGCGCGCTGCCATCGGAGCGGCGCGAGGAGCGTGCGACTGATCAGGCGCTGGCGGTCGGGCATGGCCGGGCGGTCAGATCGGCCGCCGGTGTCGGAGGGTTCGATGGGGGGACTCTTCGGCGCCGGAGATGCGGGCAGGGAAATTACTCCCTCGGGCGGCCACGGAGGCAGCGACGGTACACGGTGACGAGGACGCGAAACTGCCCGCTACGCCGCCGTCTCAGAGCGCAGCCCGCGCCCGCTCGACCGCCTCGATGAAGCGCGGAACGCCCCACACGAGGAAGGTCGGCTCGATCCCGCTCCGGAGGGTCACGCGGACCAGCTTGCGCAGACCGTGCGACACGTCCTCGAGCCGCACGATCTCCTCGACGGGGAGCCCGAAGTCCGCACGCACGAGCGTGACGGGGAGCGCTCTGAACCACAGCACCTCGGGCGTGAGCGTGAGTCGCCCGCCCACTTCGAGGCGGCGCGGTGACCGTCGGCTGGCGCTCGGCAGCCAGCCCGGGATCACGTCGGACGCCCCCGATCGCGGGAAGTCGGGCTGGTAGGTCGCGAACTTCCTGACGAGGACGGTGGAGGCATCGGCGTACGGCACGGGCTATCGGTTCCCGACGGCTTCGAGGTAGCGACGCGCGCCGCGGATCTGCCGGCGGAACACGATCGTGATGCCGATGGACATCGCGACGAGCAGGAACACGAGCCCGCGTGCGATGCCGGCGCTCCAGGGGTCGTCGCGCACGAGGCTCGGCAGCTGCGGCCCGGCGATGCCCGCGTAGAGCAGCAGGAACTGGCCCAGCACGATGGGCAGCGAGAGCGACGCACCCCGCGCCTAGTCGGACGCTCGCCGCGCCAACTCCGAGCCCGGCTCGCCGAGCGGGCGAGCAGAGAACACCGTGCGGCGCAGCGCCCTCCGCTCGGCTCGGTCGAGCCCCCGCGCGGGAGACTGGATCGACGGCCCGAGCTTGAAGGTCGTCGGGAGGAGCGACGCGGCCCCGCTCAGTCCGCCGATGCTGAGACCGAATCCGATGATCGTCAGGGTCCGCGTCAGCACGTCGTCTCCGTTGCGGATGATCACCCCGATCACCGCTCCGAGGACGAGCCCGCCGATCGCGATCGGAACGGTCCGCCGCCACGCGCGGCGGGCGATGCGTTCGAAGTCCCCCATGTGCCACCCTACGAGGAGTGTCCTCCGGTCGCGCTGTCGGCCGGGAGGCACGGACCACGTCACCAACGCAGCGTGCGTCGCGCAGGTGGGTCGCGCCTCCAGGCCCGACCGCCTCGCCCACGCGGCGTGCGTTGCGGGGGCGGGGCGTGCCTCCCGGCGGTCAGGCGGTGGTCCGACGCGGACGGAGGACGCCCGCGCGGACCAGCCACACGTAGAGGATGCAGCCGATACAGACGTCGAAGACGGCGTTGAGGAACGCGGCGACGAGGGCGACAGCGGCGCCGACCGGCGCGGCGTACGGGACGCCGACCAGGGCGAGGAGCAGTGCGACGGCGGTGACGAACAGGCCGACCTGCTGAGCGAAGGTCGGGGGTTCCGGGGCCTCGAGCTCGGCGGGCGGCGATAGGCGCGGGCGGATGAAGCGGCGGAAGAGCGCGCCGTAGGGGTGGCGTCGGATGCCGCCGATCCCGCCGATGGCGAAGAGCACGACGATGACGGCGAGCAGGACGATGCCGGCGACGGACGTCGCGGAGATCAGCGTGAGGACGATCGTCACTGCGAGGAGAACGGTCGTGATCGCGGCGCCGAAGCGCGGCGAACGGGGGTCGATGCCGGTGGTGGTGTCGCTCATGCGGGTGCCTCCTGGAGGACGGTCGCGAGTGCTGCGGAGAGTTCGGCGGGGCGTGGCGGTCCGCCGAAGCGGGTGCGGACGGTGTGGTCGGCGTCGACGAGCAGGACCGTCGGGGTCTGCAGGACGTTGTAGCGGGTCGCGATCTCGGCGCGCTCGGCCACGTCGATCTCGACACGTTCGACGCCGTCGTGCTGGGCGGCGAGGGCGTCGAGCTGGCGGCGGGTGCCGGGGCAGCGCGCGCAGGTCGGCGTGGAGAACTGGACGAGGGTGGCGCGGGCGCCGAAGGCTTCGGCGGGAGCGATGCCGTGTGCGGTGGTGCTGCTCGCGCTCGCTGCGCTCGTCTCGTCGGAAACCGGGCTCGTGGCGGGCGTCGCTCCCGCGCTGCTGACCGTGCGTGCGCGGCCGGTCCGGCTCCGGAGGACGAAGCCGAGCAGGGTGGCGACGGCGAGCACTCCCACGAGGACGGCGACGGCCGTGACGACGGTCATGGGAGGACAGTACGTCCACCCGGTGACACACGGACGGTGGGTGACACCGTGTGACGTGGTGCAGGCTGGTCCTCATGAACGACGTCCCCACGATCCTGTTCGTCTGCGTCCACAATGCCGGGCGCTCCCAGATGGCCGCCGGGTACGCGCGGGCGCTCGGCGGCGACCGGGTGCGGGTGCTGTCGGGCGGGAGCGAGCCAGGGTCGCAGATCAACCCGGTCGCGGTCGCAGCGATGGCGGAGGAGGGGATCGACATCACCGGCGCGGTACCGCAGCTGCTGCAGACCGCTGACGTCAAGGACTCGGACGCGGTGATCACGATGGGCTGCGGAGACGCCTGCCCGATCTTCCCGGGCAAGCGGTACGAGGACTGGGAACTGACCGATCCCGCGGGCAAGGGCCTCGACGAGGTGCGAGCGATCCGGGACGACATCAAGCGGCGGGTGTCGGAGTTGCTCGGGTCGCTGCTACCGGCGTCGGCAGTGACGCCCGGGCGCTACCGGCACTTCAAGGGCGGCGAGTACGAGGTGGTCCTCGTGGCGAAGGACGTCGAGACCGAGGAGCCGGTCGTCGTGTACCAGGCGCTGTACGGGGAGCGGGGGCACTGGGTGCGGTCGCTCGCGGACTTCACCGCCTGGGTGTCGCGCGACGGCTACGAGGGGCCGCGGTTCGTGCGGGTGGACGGCGACGACGGGGTTGTCGGCGGCCGCCCCTAGGCTCGCAGCGCACCAACGAGACGGGGGACCCGCATGCAGATCACCACCGACGGCGGCGTCCTGCTCAGCCCGAGCGACCTCAGCACGTGGGCGTCCTGCGAGTGGGCGTTCCTCCGACGCCTCGACGCCAAGCTCGGTCGTGGCGAACCCCTGCCCGAAGTCCACGACGACATGCTCGAACGGACCGCTCGGCTCGGCGATCAGCACGAGCTCGACTACCTCGAGATACTCAAGCAGTCGCACGAGGTCGTCGAGTTCGACCGGCCCGAGCCCGCCGGGTACGCGGCAGCCGCGCAGGCAGCGCTGGACACCCTGCGCGCCGGCGCCGCCGTGCTCTACCAGCCGACGTTCCACCGCGCTCCTGCCCCCGACGAGCCGGGCTTCATCGGCTTCGCGGACTTCATCATCCGCAACGCCGCCGGCGAGTACGAGGTCTACGACACCAAGCTCGCCCGCCACGCCAAGATCAGCGCGCTCCTGCAGCTCGCCGCCTACGCCGAGCAGATGCAGGCGCACGGCATCCCCACCGGCGAGCAAGTCCACCTCGTGCTCGGCGACCGGACGACCACCACGCACGACCTCGCCGACATCGCGCCGGTGTACCGCACCCAGCGGGCCGAGCTGCAGCGTGTGATCGCCGAGCGGATGGCGGCGGACGACGAGCTGGC
>NZ_BACW01000548.1:0-2292 GCF_000333315.1 Curtobacterium sp. B8 | reverse complement strand
ACTGGTGCTTCACGTGATCAATCCATCATTTCGCCGTTTTGCCATTCGTTGCCAAGACGCGGCACCCCTCGTTCGGATTCTGGTCGAGACGCTGCGGGAGCGGCCCGCGGCGCGTGGAATCGCGGTTGCTGTTGGTGGACCACGGCGCTCCGGTGAACGAGAACTCCCTCGATCTCGTCCGCCGCGGGACTCGGGTTCTCGTGCTCCCAGAACCGCAGCACCCGCCATCCCTCGGACACGAGGATCGCCTCGTTCTGCGCGTCCCGCCGACGATTCGCCAGCAGCTTCCGACGCCAGAGCTCGGCGTTCGCCTTCGGGAGGTGCGCGTGCTCCTCGCAGTAGTGCCAGAAACACCCGTCGACGAACACGGCTACGCGTGCGCGCGGGAAGACCAGGTCGGGCCGCACCCGACACTGTTTGCTCACCTGGCGGTCCACGAAGAAGCGTCGCCCGCGGCGGTGGAGTTCACGCCGCAGGGCGAGCTCGGGCGCTGTGTCCCGTCGGCCGAAGCGCGCCATGTGCCGCCGTCGAGCATCGTCCGCATCCCAGTGCTCCATCACGAGCAGTGTCGTCGCACGGGAGCGCGTCCGACGAGCGGTGCCGTCGGGTTGTGGTGAAGCGGCCGAACGACCTGACTGTGCAGGAACGAGATCGCTACCGACGATCGTGCCGCCGGTACATCCCCGCCGGCTTCCCCGGCCCCTCCGCCCGCTTCTCCTCCGTCGCCACGAGCCTCGGCAGCATCGCCCTCCGGAACGAGTCCGGCTGCAACGCCCGCCCCGCCACGGCCTCGTGCACCCGCCGCAGCTCGGTCATCGTGAACGGCTCCGCCACGAGCCCCCGTGGGTCCGGCGCCGCACTGTAGAGCGCCCGCAACGAGCCCACCGCGAACGCCACGATCTCGTCGTGCCCGTGCACCATCCCCGCCGCGTCGTCGACTGGCACGAGCCGCGCCCGCGACGCATCGAGAGCACCAGACAGCGATGGAGCCGGCACCACGTCGAGGTGCGCCACCGACAACACCCACCCCCGACTGTCCCGTGCGGGATCGTCAACACGTGCAACTGCGACGGTGCCAGCCCGGTCACGCCCGCCTTGTCGGACAGTGATCGCAACACGGCCGAAGCCAGCCGCTCGCCCTCGTGCACGAACGTCCCCGGCAGTCGCCAGTCCCCGTCGGCGGCATCGCGCACCTGCAACACCGACAGCGGTTCCCCCACAGGCACCGTCAGGACCGCTGTGTCCACAGCCACTGATGGCCGCGGGTAGTCGACCAGGCGTTTGCCGGAAGGATCGCGGTACGAAGACGAAGTCACGACGCCGAGTTTACGCACGCTTGCGTAAATCACGATGAGATGGAACAGTGGAACTCGGTTAGCGCAGAACCGCGCAAACCTCGACCGGAAGGCAGGCGGCCATGAACACCACCACCCGCGACCGCGCGATCGGCGCTGTCCTCGGCTCCGCCGCCGGCGACGCCCTCGGTGCCGGCTACGAGTTCCGCCCCGTCGTCCCCGAACCCACCCCGATCCGGATGGCCGGCGGCGGCTCCTTCGGCTGGGCGCCGGGGGAGTGGACCGACGACACGAGCATGGCCGTCCCGATCCTCCGCACCCTCGCTCGCGGCGGCGACCCCGCCAGTGAGGTCGCCCTCGACGGCCTGGTGGCGGCCTGGGCAGACTGGGCACGGACCGCGCCCGACGTCGGCATCCAGACGCGCAACGTCTTGACCGGCCTGGAGGTCCGTACCGCCGTGAGCGCGCGGGCCGCGGCCCGGCAGGAACACGAGTTCCGAGGGCGTTCGGCGGGCAACGGCTCGCTCATGCGGACGGCGCCGCTGGTGCTCGGCTACCTGACGGGAGCGGTCGACGAGGAGCTCCGGTTGGCGGAGGCCGCGCGGGCCATCAGTGACCTCACACACTACGAGTCTGACGCGGGGGATGCGTGCGCGCTCTGGTGTGTGGCGATCCGGGAGGCGGTGCTCACGGGCGAGCTCGACGTCATGGCGGGCCTCGACCTGCTCGACCTCGACAAGCGGCGGATCTGGGTCGACCGGATCGTGACGGCGGAGCACTCGGAGCCGGTCGACTTCACGGACTCGAACGGCTGGGTGGTGTCCGCGTTCCAGGCTGCGTACGCGGCGGTCAGACGGAGCACGAGCCTCGAGGACGCCCTCGTCCGCGCGGTCCGCACCGGCAACGACACGGACACGGTGGCGGCGATCGCGGGTGGGCTCGCGGGCGCGCTCTACGGAGCGAGTGCGCTCCCGGCCGAGTGGCGTGAGCTGCTGCA
>NZ_BACW01000549.1:0-1926 GCF_000333315.1 Curtobacterium sp. B8 | reverse complement strand
CGGTCTCGAGCGCGAGCCGATCCCAGACGTCGACCGCTACGCCTGCTTCGGTCAGCGCGGCGATCACACTCACGGCTGCTCCGTACGAGTAGTTGCTCGGGTCGGCGAGGATCTCGAGCGCGCGATCCGTACCCCGCGATTGCCTCGGCCGTTTCGACCTGCGTTCAGTGCGCAGGAGGCGACAGAAGTCCCGCCAGCGCTCCTCGGGCGGAGCTTCCGCCATCAGGAAGTCGACGTGGCGCTGCACACGGGCCGGCACAGCCCTGGCGCCGCCGGCACCGTGGGCCTCGAGGAGGAGCTTCGATCGGATGACGGCCGAAGGGAGATCGAGGGCACGGTGCGTCGGCCGGGCGAGGCACAGTGCGTGTTCGAGCTCGTGGTCCGGAACTGCGTCGGGAGCCCGCTCCGCTGATGCTTGCAACGCGTGCACCAGTTCTCCGAGATCGTGGAAGATCAGGTACTCGCGAGCTGTCGAGATGGGCCCGTCGGCGGCGTGGACGAGGTTCATCGCGGTGTTCGAACCCCTCGCGTCGTGCCGGACCTGACCTGGGACCGCGAGCATGGGGTCCGAAGGGCCCTTCCACTTGGACACCTCCTCGTGAGGAGCATGGTTGGGTACCTGGAGCAGCAGAGCGATGCTCGGGCCCGCCGTGTAGAGCTTCGAGTTCAGCCACCAGACGCCCAGTTGGCTCTGCTCGTTCCGCGCTGTGAGGTTGAAGGCGTACAGGCTCTCGAACGCTCCCGCCTGGGGAGCGCTGATCGCCTTCGCGGACATCAACCGCCACCCACGGTCGACGATGCTGTCGAGGATCAACTGGTGTACACCCATCGCGATCGCATCGGGCTTGATGAGGGCGAAGACGAGTTGGCTGAGACGCGGGAGCAAGCGTGACGGCACGGTGGCGACCAGGTCCTCCCAGACGCGATCCGCGGCGCCGATGCTGGCCATGTAGCTGAACTCTGCGGGGGGATCAAGCGGCGTCATGAGCTCCGCTGTTCTTCGCCGTCTCCGCTCCGAGGCCGCTCGCTCCGAGCACGCGTCGAGCCAGCGGTGCCAGATCGAGCCCGAGAGCAGACTCGATGTCGAAGGCGTCGACCGCCTGCCCTTCGAGCAGCGTCATCTGCTCGGGGAACACGGTGGTCTCCACCTCGAACAGCCACAGCAGTCGGCGATCGCCCTCTCGGTCGACGACCCTGCCGATCGCGGGCCCGACCTCGGGCGTGATTCCCAGTTCCTCCTCGAGCTCCCGCGCGATGGTCTGGCGAGGTGATTCGCCCGAGTCACTCGCGCCGCCGAAGAGCGACCAGGTCCCCGGGTTGGATATCCGCGGATCGTCATCACGGAGGTGGAGCACGAGACCGGCCGGACAGCGGATGATGGCGATCGCGCCGGTGCCGACGCTCGACGCTGCGTCCTCAGCATCGCGCTCGGACAGGAAGGGTGCTCGATCCCGCTCAGCCATCGTGTTCCTCGAGGATGACGAGCGAACGGTGCGCGAGTGCCGACGCGCGACCGAACCAAGTGTCCGTCGCACTGCCGGCGCAACGGCGGAAGAGCAGCAACGAGGTGGCTTCGTCGAGCGTCGTCCCAGCCAGGCCGAGGGACCGCGATGCGCATGAGAGGCGTTCCAGCCGCCAACGGTCGTCCGGCCAGATCTGTCCGTCTCGCGCCGCCAGCCCGTCGAACGCCGCTCCCAGCGCCGATCCCATCGCGAGGGATGCGTGATCCAACTTGCTCGAGGCCGCCATCAGGAGCGCATGCTCCAAGGCAGACCGAAGAGTCCGTGTGGCGCTGGCGGTGACGTACCGCGCGAGACCCGCCCGTTCGAGCGCGCGTTGGAGATCGGTCTGCGTTCCGTGCCGCGGAACGGAGGCCGTCACTCGACGAGCCAGGTCCAGCTGGTCTTCACGAACCCGTTGTGAACT
>NZ_BACW01000550.1:0-5787 GCF_000333315.1 Curtobacterium sp. B8 | reverse complement strand
TGGCCGAGGCCGCCGGACTGAGCATCCGGGGCCTGCAGGAGGCGTTCCGGCGACACCACGGCGTCACACCGACGACGTACCTCCGTCGCATCCGCCTGCTGCTCGCCCGGGAGCAGCTCGAGTCGGGCGAGGCAGCGAGCGTCGGGGACGTCGCCCGCGCCGTCGGGTTCGGCCACCTCGGTCGCTTCGCGAGCAGCTACCGCGCGGAGTTCGGCGAACTGCCGCGCGAGACGTGGTCGGCCTCGCGGCGCGGTCGCTGACCGGTCGGGTCAGGCGGCGGCTTCGCGGACCGCTGCCTCGGCGGCGACCCACGCGAGCATGCCGCACTTCACCCGCATGACGAACCTCGGTTCTTCACGATGCTCGGCACGCTCGTGCAGGGCCGCGTCTCCCTCGACGGCGCCGCGGTCGTCGCCCAGAAGATCGGCCTGGAGATCGCGCTGACGTACGCGATGCAGCGTCGGCAGTTCCCGACGGGCGACGGCACCGAGGGCGTCCTGCTCGACTACGGGCGGCACCAGCGTCGGCTCATCCCCCGGCTCGCCACCGTGTTCGCACAGTCGTTCGCCCACGAAAAACTGCTCCGGACCTTCGACGACGTCTTCAGTGGGCGCGAGGACACCCCGCAGCGCCGGGAGGACCTCGAGACCCAGGCCGCCGCCTTCAAGGCGATGTCGACCTGGTCGGCCCTCGACACGCTCCAGGAGTGCCGCGAGGCCTGCGGCGGCGCCGGCTTCCTCGCCGAGAACCGTCTCACCGGCCTCCGCGCCGACCTCGACGTCTACGTGACGTTCGAGGGCGACAACACCGTCCTGCTGCAGCTCGTCGGGAAGCGACTGCTCACCGACTTCCGCGCCCGGGCGCCGAAGGACGCCGCCGCCACCGCGCGCTTCGTCGCGGCCACCGCGGCCGCCAAGCTCGCCGACGCGTCCGGGATCCGTCGCCTCGAGCAGACCCTCGCGGACCGCGGCTCGCTCGCGGCCAGCGTCACGGACCTGCAGGACCCGAAGACGCAGCGCGAGCTCCTCGCCGGGCGGGTCGACACGATGGTCACCGAGATCGGCATGCGGCTCGCGGCGGCGGGCAAGGACCGTGCGCGCGCAGCACGGCTGCTGAACCGCTCCCAGCACGACCTGATCGAGGCGGCGAAGGCACACGCGCAGCTCATGCAGTGGGACGCCTTCACCGAGGCGCTCGAGGAGGTCCCCGAGGGCGACTCCCGTCGTGTCCTCGTGTGGCTCCGCGACATGTTCGCCCTCGGCCTGCTCGAGCAGCACCTCGACTGGTACCTCGTGCACGGGCGGCTCACCGCGCAGCGAGCGCGTGCGGTGTCCGCGTACACCGACCGCCTGGTCGCCCGGGTGCGCCCGGTGGTGCCGCAGCTGCTCGAGACCTTCGGGTACGAGCCCGGTCACGTCCGTGCCCCGATCGCCCTCGGTGCCGAGCAGGAGCGTCAGGAGGAGGCCCGTGCTTGGTTCGCCGCCGAGGCCGCGGCGGGACGACTGCCCGAACAGGAGAAGAAGCCGCGCGCGTGACACTCCCGCACGCCCGGTCAACCCTGCGGGGTTGATTCTGGGGTTGTCAACCTCGTAGGGTTGACACGAGGAGGGGCGATGTTCGTGATCACGGCCGACCAGGTCGACAGCCGAGCGGGGTCCGACCGTGTCGAGGCCGCGCTGCGCTCGGTGCGCGACGTGCTCGGGGACGCTGCGGCGCTCCCACCGGACCGCACGGCCGGAGACGAGTTCCAGGTGCTCGTCGCCGAACCCGGGGCGGCCGTCGACGTGGTCCGGACCCTGACCCGGCAGGGCGGCTGGAGCATCGGTGTCGGCATTGGTCCCGTCGAGCGACCGCTCCCGACGACGACCCGGGCGGCGACCGGCCCGGCGTTCTACGCGGCGCGCGACGCCGTCGAGCGGGCGAAGGCCGTCCCGGAGCGGTTCGCGCTGGAGGTCGCGCCCGGGCTCGCGCGCACCACGGCCGAGGTCGAACCGCTCGTCGCCCAGACGGTCCGGTCCCTCGCCCGACGCTCCCGGGAGGGATGGGAGCTCGCGGACCTGCTCGACCGTGGGTACTCGCGGACCGAGGCAGCTGCGCGGCTCGACATCACCCCGCAGGCGGTGGCGAAGCGGTACGCCTCGGCCGACCTGCGCAGCGACGCCCCGGTCCGCGGAGCGCTCGCGTCGCTCCTCGGCAGCGCCGACCGGGAACGCCACGACGACGAGGAGCCCACCCCGTGACCACCACGCTCTGGCTCGTCGCGGCCGCCGTCGTCCTCGCGACCGCCGCGTGGAGCACCGTCCGCCCGGTGCCCGCTGTCGCGCGCGCGGTCCCCGCGGTCGTCGTCCTGCTGGCCCTCCTCGCCGTCCGGATCGGCACCGGGACGATCGCCCCGGGTCCCGCCGAGCGCACCGCCCACCCGCCGCACGGTCTCGTCGCGTCCGCGCCCGACGCGGTCGTCGGCACCGTGCTCGCCGCCGCGGTGTGCCTGGTGGGCATCCTCGCGGGCAGCGCGGTGACGGGCGCCGTCCTCGGGGTCGCGATGCGGGGCGACCTCCGGCGCGGGGACGTGCGCCGGGGCACGCACGGCGGCATCCTCGTCAGCACCCGGGACGAGCCCCTCGGCAGCAGCACGGCGCCGGAGCCGTCGGAGGTCCTCCGCGGCGGGTCCGTGATCGGCTTCCTCGAGCGCTTCGCGATCGTCGGCGCTGCGCTCGTCGGTCACCTCGAGATCGTCGCCGCCGTGATCGCGGTCAAGGGACTCGGCCGGTTCTCCGAGCTCGACTCACCGGCCGCACGCGAGCGGTTCATCGTCGGCACGCTCACGAGCACGTGCTGGGCCGGCCTCGCGGCCGCGGTCGTCCTGCTCTAGGACGACGAGCCGCCCAGCTCCCCCAGCGCACGCCGCAACCGCGCCGCCGCGTCCTCGTCGGTCCCTGCGGAGGCCGCCGCAGCAGCCTCGGCGTTCGCCTCGGTCACGGCCCGGACGACCTCCTCGCGCTGGATCTTCACACCGCGCGGCGCGTCGATCCCGATGCGGACCCCGTCGCCACGCCCGTCGAGCACCGTGATGACGATGTCGTCACCGACGAGGATCCGCTCGCCGACCTTCCGCGTGAGTACCAGCACCCCGTCAGCCTAGCGACAGGACGGGCACTCCCAGCAGGTGGACCGACTCCGGCGTGGCGGTTTCGGCGGCTCCGATCGCCACGACCCCGGCGACGGTCACGCGTCCACCGACCGCGCCGAGCATCGCCTCGGCGTCCTCGGTCTTCCGTCCGACGTCCACGACGAGCCACACCTGGTCCGCGCCGAGTGCCTCGATCGTCGCGCCGTCGTCCCACGCCGCGACCGCGAGCACGGTCGCGCCGTCGCGGACGCCGTCGGCGCGCGCGAGGATCGCCGCGCGCCGGTCCGCGGCGGACGTGGGACGGAGGGCGTGACGGGTGGCGAACAGCCCGGCCACGGCGTCGACGTCGCCGGCCCGGCCGACGAGCAGGACCAGGTCGCCGTCCGCGGAGCGCACCTGCGGCGGGACCGGCCGCACGCGCACCGGAGGGGTGTCGAGGAGGGGTGACGCGCCTCCAGTCAGGGTGTCGGTGACGGCCTGGAGGCGCGACCCGCCCTGGTCGGGCAGGCTGCGGACCGCCGGTGCGGACGGTGGTGCCACCGCGATCGCGGGCGCGATCCCGTCCGCGACGAAGCCGTCGAGGACCGACGCGAACGCGTCGGCGCGGGTGGCGCCCGTGCCGTCCGCGGCGGCGATGCGCGCCTCGGCGGCCTCGGCGTCGGCGAGCAGCGCGGCGATGCCCGCGCGCTGGACGGGACCGTCGGCGATCGCGACGACCGCGGTGGGGAGCTCGTCGGGCGAGGGCACCTCGACGGTGGCCTCGACGTGCGCCTTGCGGAACAGTCCGGCGATGCCAGGGGTCGTCACCCGTTCGGCGGCGACGATGCGCGCCGCGGGACCGAACTCCTCGCGGACGGCGTCGCGCACCGCGTCGAGGGTCGCCCCGTCACGCTGCAACCGCATCGGTGACACGGACCACCCCCACGGTCTCGATGGTGGAGCCCGCCGCCGTCGCCTCCTGGTACGAGAGCACCGGCAGCCCGTTCGACTGCGCGGCGACCATGCGGTGCACCGCCGGGCGGAGCTGCGGCGCGCAGACGAGCACGGCGGACAAGCCCTGGTCCTCGACGGAGCGGACGGCGTCGCGGACCGAGCCGAGCACCTGCTCGATGCGGTGCGCGTCGAGCACGATCTGGGTCCCCTGCTCCGACGGACGCAGCCCCTCGAGCATCGCCTGCTCGAGCAGCGGGTCGATCATGATGACGCGCAGGACACCGTTGTCGGTGTGCCGGGCCACGAGCGCCGGGCCGAGGGCCGCGCGGGCGGACTCGACGAGTCCCTCGGGGTCGGTGGACACCTTCGCCCGGAGCGTCAGGGCCTCGCAGATGCGGCCGAGGTCGTTGATCGGGACCCGCTCGGCGAGGAGCCCCTGCAGGACGCGCTGCAGCTCGGCCATCGAGAGCATGCCGGGGACGAGCTCGTCGACCGCGGCGGGGTTCACCTGCTTGACGCCCTCGGTGAGGACCTTGACGTCCTCGCGGGTGAGCAGCCGCGCGGCGTTGTCGCCGATGACCGCCTGCAGGTGCGTGACGAGCACGGACACCCGGTCGATCACGGTGGCACCGGTCATCTCCGCGGCGTGCCGGAGCTCGGCGGGCACCCACTTGCCCGCGAGGCCGAACACCGGCTCGACGGTCGTCGTGCCGGGGAGCCCGTCGAGCTGGTCGCCGAGGGCGAGGACGCTCCGCGACGGTGCGGTGCCGCGGCCGGCCTCGACGCCCGCGATCCGGATCGCGTACGTCGACGGGGGCAGGTCGATGCTGTCACGCGTCCGGACCGGAGGGACGACGATGCCCATGTCCACCGCGATCTTGCGCCGCAGCGCCCGCACCCGACCGAGCAGGTCGTCCGACGCGCCGGAGACCATGTCGACGAGGTCCGGGGCGAGCAGGATCTCGAGCGCGTGCACCCGCATCTGCTCGATGAGGTCCTCGGGGGTGTCCGCGCTCGGTGCCGCCGACTCGAGGGCACGGGCCTGCTCCGCCGCGGCGGCCTCCCGCTTCGCGTTCTGTCCGATCCGCCACCCCGTGAACAGGAGCACGCCCCCGACGATGAGGAAGGCGAGGACCGGCATGCCGGGGATGAAGCCCATCGCGACGGCCGCGACACCCGCGATCGTCAGCGCGTTGCGGGACTGGGACAGCTGCGCCGCCGCGCTCGAGCCCATCTCGGTCTCGGCGCCGGAGCGGGTGACGATCATGCCCGTCGAGACCGCCATGAGGAGGGCCGGGATCTGCGTCACGAGCCCGTCGCCGATGGTCAGGATGCCGTACTTGCCGAGGGCGTCCGTGATCGAGAGCCCGTTCTGCAGCATGCCGATCGCGATGCCGCCGACGAGGTTGATGACGATGATGAGGATGCCCGCGATCGCGTCGCCCTTGACGAACTTCGACGCGCCGTCCATCGCACCGTAGAAGTCCGCCTCGGCGGACACCGCGGCCCGGCGTTCCTTCGCCTCCGCGTCCGTGATGAGCCCGGCGTTGAGGTCCGCGTCGATCGCCATCTGCTTGCCCGGCATCGCGTCGAGGGTGAAGCGGGCGCCGACCTCGGCCACGCGCTCGGCGCCCTTCGTCACGACGACGAACTGGATCACCACGAGGATGAGGAAGATCACCGCGCCGATGATGATCGACCCGGACACCGCCACGGCCCGAACG
>NZ_BACW01000551.1:0-9595 GCF_000333315.1 Curtobacterium sp. B8 | reverse complement strand
GAGTGGGAGACCACCCGCCAGCACGTGTACGTCGGCATGCCGCGCGCGCTGCTGCTCAGCCAGGACGCCGACGAGATCCTCGCGGCCGCGACCCGGGTGGAGCTCCTCGACGAGCTCGCGAACTCGGTGGCGACCGACAAGCTGCGTGCGTTCAAGGTCGACTACCGCGACCAGCGCACCGTGCTCGGCGGCCGTGCCCCCGCGCTCGGCGACCAGGGCGAGGACATGTTCTCGCTGCTGTCGTCCTACACGGTGCTCGGGGTCGCGCAGGACGTGGCGCAGGAGCGTGTCCCGGGCGCCGGCTCCTCGGACCCGCGGGTGACGGAGGCGGTCCGGAACCTCATCCTGACCGAGGACTTCCAGGTCAAGCAGCGCGTCGTCAAGTACCTCCGCGGCACCTTCGACCGGTTCGCGGACGACGAGCTCGCGACCCTCATCGCCGTCAAGCGGCTCGACGACTCGAAGCGTGCGCTCGCGCAGCGGAACAACCGCAGCACGGACATGCCGGGCACCACGGGGTGGATCATGCACCAGAACGCCAAGAACGCCGGTCGTGTCCGGGCTGCCCGCTTCGACGAGCTGCTCGCGAACGCCGCGCTCGAGGACATCGCCGGCCGCGCACCGCAGGCCCCGACCGAGGTGGTGTCGGCATGAGCACGCTCCCCCCGACCGGTGCCCTGATCCCGGTCGACGCACCGTTCTCGGCGGCCCAGGAGTCCTGGCTCGCCGGGTTCATCGCGGGCATCGCCGCAGCGGGCAAGCGCGCCTCCGGCGGTGCCCCGACGACCACCGTCGACGTGCTCTTCGGCACGCAGACCGGCAACGCCGAGTTCCTCGCCGACGAGCTCGTCGCCGGTGCGAAGGCCCGGGGCCTCGGCGGCCGTGCGACGCCGCTCGACGCGGTCACGCCGGAGCAGCTCGCGGCGATGTCGCACGTGCTCGTCGTCACCTCGACCTACGGCGAGGGCGAGATGCCCGACAACGCCGGACTGTTCTGGGACGCGATCCAGGCGTCGACGGTGCCGCGGCTCGAGGGGCTGCACTACGCCGTCCTCGGCCTCGGGGACACCAGCTACGACGAGTTCTGCCAGGCCGGCAAGCTCCTCGACACCCGCTTCGAGCAGCTCGGCGCGACGCGCGTCCACGAGCGCGTCGACTGCGACGTCGACTTCGAGGACCCCGCGGCGCTGTGGAGCGCGGCCGTGCTCGACCGGCTCGCCGCCGAGGCCGGAGCCCAGCCCGGTGCGGGCGGCCCAACCGCCGGGGTGACCGCCTCCGGGTCCGCAGCCGGCGGGGCGGGCGTGAGCCGTGCCTCCCGGCCGGGATCGCAGTGGAACAAGCGCAACCCGTACCGGGCCCCGCTCGTCGCGAACCGGCTGCTCTCCTCGCCGCGCAGCGCGAAGGAGATCCGTCACTTCGAGTTCAACCTCGGGGACTCGGGCATCGAGTACGCGGCCGGGGACGCCCTCGCCGTGGTGCCCCACAACGACCCGGCGCTCGTCGACCAGCTGCTGACGCACCTCGGCGCGGACGGCGGCACGGACGTCGACGGCCGGCCCCTCGGTGAGGTCCTGCGCCTCGACCGCGAGATCCGCACGCCGTCGAAGGACCTCGTGGCGGACCTCGTCCAGCGTGCTCCCGTGTCGGAGCTCGCGGCCGTCGTGTCGCACGGCGACAAGCACGAGCTCGACCGGTGGCTGTGGGGGCGTGACGTCCTCGACCTGCTCCGCGACGCCGGGCCCGCGGCACCGACGATGGAGCAGCTGCTGCCGAACCTCCGCGGACTGCAGGCGCGGCAGTACTCGATCTCGTCGAGCCCGCTCGCGCACGCCGGTCGCGTCCACCTCACGGTCGCGTCCGTCCGCTACGGCGACGTCCACCGGTCCCACGCCGGTGTCGCCTCGACGTACCTGGCCGACCGGGTGCAGGCCGACGGTGAGGTCGACGTGTACCTCCAGCCGAACGCCGCGTTCGGGGTGCCGGCCGACGGGGACGCGCCGATCGTGATGATCGGCCCGGGCACCGGCATCGCGCCGTTCCGCGGGTTCCTCCACGAGCGGGCCGCCGCCGGGGCGACCGGCCGCAACTGGCTGTTCTTCGGCGACCAGCACCGCGACACGGACTTCGTGTACGAGGACGAGCTGACCGACCTGCAGGACCGCGGTGTGCTGACCCGGCTCGACCTCGCGTTCTCGCGGGACCAGGCCGAGAAGGTCTACGTGCAGACCCGGATGCGGGAGCAGGCGGCCGAGCTGTACCGGTGGCTCGAGGACGGCGCGTTCGTGTACGTGTGCGGCGATGCCTCACGGATGGCGAAGGACGTCGAGCAGGCGCTGCTCGACGTCATCGCCGGGCAGCGCGGGCGCGGGGCGGAGGACGCGGACGCGTACCTGGCCGACCTGCGGCGCGCGAAGCGGTACGTCCGCGACGTGTACTGAGCCGCGGGCGGTCACGGGTCGCGGCAGAGCCGAGTCTCGGCCACGCGGACACTTCTCGTGCTCCGCAGCGCGAGATCTGTCCGCCTGCCCGAGACTCGTGCTGCGGCCCGGACCTTGCGCCTTCGTTGCGCCCGGCGTAACGTACAACCAAATGGTTGTACGAACAGCGCTCAGCGACGCCGAGGTCGACCGCGTGTTCCACGCGCTCGCCGACGCGACGCGACGCGACATCGTCCGGCGGACCCTCGCCGACGGTGCCACCGTCTCCGGACTCGCGGAGGCGTACGACATGTCGTTCGCCGCCGTGCAGAAGCACGTCACCGTCCTCGAGGGAGCAGGACTCGTGACCAAGGAACCACGCGGGCGCGTCCGCATCGTGCGCGCCGATCCCGAGCAGCTCGACCGCGTGCGCGGGCTGCTCGAGGAGTACGGCCGGCTCTGGCGTGGCCGCATCGACCGACTCGAGAGCCTGCTCGCCGGCGACGACGAGCACTGACGAACACCACCGACACCACCAAGACGACGACCACCACCAAGACGACGAGGGAGCGACCATGCCCGTGACCAGCGTGCACACCGACCCGGAAGCCCTGACGACCACGCTCGTCGCGGACTTCCCCGTCCCCGTCGAACGACTCTGGGGAGCCTTCACCGACCCCCGCCGGCTCGAACGGTTCTGGGGACCGCCGAGCTACCCGGCGACGTTCTCGGAGTTCGACCTCCGCCCCGGCGGCCGAGCCCGCTACGACATGACCGGCCCGGACGGGGAGGTCTACCGGTCCGTCTGGCTCGTGATCGCGGTGGACGCCCCCACCCGACTCGCGTTCGACGACTTGTTCGCGACCGAGGACGGCGAGGTCGACGCAGCGCAGCCGCCGAGCACGAGCGTCCTCGACTTCGAGCCGACCGAGTCCGGCTCCCGGGTGCGCATCACCACGACGTTTCCGACGGCCGAGGCGCTCGAGACCCTCCTCGCGATGGGCATGGAGCAGGGCTACGCCGAGGCGTTCGGCCAGCTCGACCGGGTGCTCGCCGACCTCCGCGAGTACGCGCTCGGCAGGGGTGTCGTCACCGAGGTCCTCGACGACACCCACGTGCGGTTCACCCGCGCGTTCGACGCCCCGCGGCACGCCGTCTGGCGGGCCCACACCGAGCCGGACCTGATGCGCCGGTGGCTGCTCGGCCCGGACGGCTGGGAGATGACCGTCTGCGAGAACGACCTCGTGGTGGGCGGACGCTTCCGGCAGGCCTGGGCCCCGGTCGGTGACACCGCCGGCGAGCCGTTCGGCTTCGAGGGCGAGAACACCCTCGTGCAGCCCGAGCGCCGGATCGTCAGCACCGAGGCGATGACCGGCGCGCCGTACCCGCCGAACACGAACGACCTGCAGCTCGCGGAGGTCGACGGTGCGACGCTCCTGACCCTGCTCGTCACCTACCCGAGCGTCGAACAGCGGGACGCGATCCTCGCCACCGGGATGACCGACGGCATGGAGGCGAGCTACCGGCGACTGGAGCGCGAGGTGCTCGCGACCGCCTGACCGGTCGCGTCACGGCGTGACCAGCAGACGGCCGGGAGGCCCGTGGCGGCGCCGTCACGCGCCTCCCGGCCGCCGTTGGGGTCGCGCTGGGCGCGGGCGCCGCCACGAGATTCGCCCTGAGCGACGACTCTCGCGCTCATCGGTACGAGATCAGTCGCTGATCACGAGACTCGGCGGCTCCGCCACGAGACGCGGCGCGCGGCGCGCGGCGCGCGGCGCGCGGCGCGCGTCAGTCCTGCGCGGTCGGCTCGTAGCGGCGGGCACCGCCGCGCACCCCGCCGAACCGGTACGGCGCCGTGGTGACCCGCGGTCGGTCGGTGTCCTCGCTCGTCGCGGCACCGGCGGCGTGCAGCTCCCGGTAGGCGTCCACCGTCAGCGGGACCCGGGCGTCGAGCACCGCGCGGACGCGGCCCTCCCGGCGGTGCGTGCGGTACCCCGGCCGGACGATGCCGGTGAGGAGCTCCCCGACGCTGCCGGACCCGTAGCTGAACATCGCGAGCCGCTGCCCGTCGAGCTCGTCGTCGAGGTCGAGCAGGGCCGCGAGCGCGATCCAGATCGACGCCGTGTAGGTGTTGCCGGTCTGCTTGTTGTACGTGAACCCGACGGCGAGCTCCGACTCGTCGAACGGCTGCCCGACGTGCTGGGTGAGCTTCCGGTGCGCCTTGATCGCCATCTTCGTGAAGGGCTGGTGGTGGACCCAGCGGGCGATGTCCTCGTAGCCGGGGCCGCCCTGCGCGACGAGGTCGTCCCACGCCCCGACGAACGCGTCGACGTACGCCGTGACCGACAGCCGCCCGTCGACGAGCGCGGTCGAGCGGTCGTTCGGCCGCCAGAAGTCGTCGACGTCGGCGGTGAAGACGCCGGCGGCCGGCTCGATCTCGATGAGGTCGGGGTCGGCGCTGATGAGGAGCGCCGCCGCTCCGGCACCCTGCGTGGGCTCGGCCGCGGTGTCGACGTCGTACCGTGCGACGTCCGCCGCGATGACGAGCACGCGCTCCTGCGGCGACCGGGCGACGATCCCGAGGGCGAGCTGCACGGCAGCGGTGCCGCCGTAGCAGGCCTGCTTCAGCTCGACCACCCGGACCGACTGCGGCAGCCCGAGCAGCCCGTGCACGAACACGCCGGCGGCCTTGGACTGGTCGACGCCGGACTCGGTGGCGAACAGCACGGTCCGGATGCCGTCGACGCCGTGGCGGTCGATGACCTCCTTCGCGGCTGCGGCGCCCATCGTGACGATGTCCTCGTCCGGCGCCGGCACGCTGAAGGCGTCCTGTCCGATGCCGACGTGGTACTTCGCGGGGTCCACGCCGAGGCGCTCCGCCAGGTCGTCGAGCTCGAGGACGTGGTGTCCGGTCGCGATCGCGATGTCGTGGATGCCGATGGCGGTCATGCTGCACCTCCTGCTGCCGCGCCACGTCGTTCCATCGCGACGTGCGCTGCCATGAGTTCTCCCGGGTTCGTCTGCGCCGCGAGCAGCGACAGCTCGCCGCACAGCACCGTCGCGGCGCACAGGGCTGCCAGGCGGCGGGCGTTCTCGCCGGGCGCGCGGTCCTCGCGGCAGCCGAGGCGGACGAGGGCGTCCTCGACGACGGGCAGGTCGCCGCCCTTGCCGTTGCCGACCGTGCCGACGATCAGGTGCGGGAGCGCGGTCGAGAAGTACAGGTCGTCGCCGCGCACCGAGGCCGTGGTGATGCCCTGGGAGCCCTCGACGATGTTCGCGGCGTCCTGGCCGGTGGCGAGGTAGAACCCGAGGAGCATGTTCGCGTAGTGCGCGTTCGCGGAGCGCAGCGCCCCGGCGATGGTGGAGCCGATGAGGTTCTTGGCGACGTTGAGCTCGGCGATCCGCTCGGGGGTGGACCGCAGGCGCTTCTCGACGACCTCGCCCGGGATCACGATCTCGGCGACGGTGTTCCGACCGCGACCGCGGATGCCGTTCACCGCGGTGGCCTTCTTGTCGGTGCAGAAGTTGCCCGAGATGCTGACGTACTGCAGACCCGGCTCCCACGCGAGGATCGCCGGCAGGAGCGTGTCCGCCGCCTGGGTGACCATGTTGTGCCCCGAGGCGTCACCCGTGGTGAACGCGAAGCGCAGGAACAGCAGGTCGCCCACGATCTCGGGGTGCACCTCGATGAGCTTCGCGAACCGGCTCTGCCCGGCGACGAGCGCCTCGAGTTCGGCCTGCCGCGCGAGGATGCGTCCGGTGGCGGCGTGCGCGGCCGCTGCGCTCTCGGCGCGGACCACGACGGACCGGGTCATGCGCTCGTCGACGACGGTCGCGACGATGCCGCCCTCGACCATGCGCGAGATCCGGGCGCCACGGCCCACGGACGGCCAGAGCGGCGACTCGTACGTCGCGAGCGGCACCTCGTGCTCGCCCTCGACCGCGTTGCCGCTCACGCGGATCGGACCGACCCACTTGGTCGGGATCGGGGTGGTCAGGTCAGTCATCAAGGTCTCCTTCGGGCGCCTGCACCGCGACGCTGAGGTGCCTGATGTCGTGCGCCTCCCAGGCGCGGTGGATGGCGGTGAGGTCGGTGTCCGCCGGGACGAGCGCGATGCCGCAGTCACCGCCGCCGGCACCGGAGGGCTTGGCCGCGCCGCCCGCGGCCTCGACCACGTCGCACAGGGTGGCGAGCCGGTCGGTCTCGATCTGCGACCCGACGGACGCGCCGAGGCGCTGCAGCAGGACGCGGGCGCGACGGAGCGCGTCGAGCGTGCGCTCGGCGTCGCCGGTCTGGAGGCCCGTGGTGAGGTCGTCGACGCAGGCCCGGCTCTCGTCGAGGAACGCCTGGTACCCGCCGTTCCGGTGCTCGCGCACGACGCTGACGAGCTTCGTCGTCGACGCCGGCGAACCGGTCCAGCCGACGAGGAGCCGCAGGTCCGCGGGCGCCGGGAGGCGCTGCACGTCGAAGCCCGTCCACGCGTCGGTGTCGTCGAGGATGCCCGAGACGCTGCCGTCACCGCGGTCTGGCGAGGGCTGCAGCAGCGCGGCGAGCAGTTCGCGGTCCGGGGCGCTGTAGCGGAGCCAGCCGCCGAAGGTGCTCGCGGCGAGGTCGCCCCCGGAGGCCCGGGGGTTCACCCGGATGGTCGCCAGGAGCGCCACCCGGAAGCGGTCGCGCTGGCTGAGGCCGAGGCCGTAGAAGCGGTCGAGGGCGCCGACGGTCGCGACCGTGACGGCGGCGGAGGACCCCAGGCCGAACTTCCGGCCGCTCGCGTCGTCGAGCTGGCTCTGGATGCGGAGGTCGTGGAACCGCGGTGCGATCCCCCGTTCGGCCCGGAGCTTCTCGACGAGGTCGATGGTCGCCATCACGTAGTCGTACGGGTGGTGCTCCCGGTCGAGCGCGAGGCCGTCCTCGGCCCGGGTCCACGTCAGCGGCAGGTGGCCGTACTCCTCGGAGTGCACGCTGCCGGAGCCACGGCCCTCGCTCACCCGGGCCGTGATGGCGCGGTCGAGCGCGATGAGCACGGACGGCTGCCCGGGCTCGACGACGGCGTACTCCCCCGCGACGAACAGCTTGCCGTGGGCGCGGAACTCGATCACTCGGCGGACTCCTCGGGTCGGACGACGCCCGGCCCGGGCGCCTCCGTGTCTTCGGAGCGGAGCAGGTGCGCGCCTGGTCCGGTGCCGGACTCGATGACGTCCCCGTACCCGGCGAGGGCGGCGGCCACCGCCCCGCGGTCCTCGGGCGTGGTGAGGACGACGACGTTCGGACCGGCGTCCGCGGTGGCCCACGCCTGCAGTCCGTCGGCCCGGAGTCCGGCGACGGCGTCGAACACCGCGACGCTGCGGGCGGTGAGGTACCGGATCGGCGGGAACGCGCCCTCGATCGTGGCGTGCATGCGGAGCGCGTTGCTCTCGGTGAGCTCGCCGATGCGGGTGAAGTCGCCCGCCGCACAGGCGGTCAGCACGTCGGTGACCGTCTCGGTCGTCGACGTCACCCACGCAGGGTAGAACGGCGACGTCGCGATGGTGCGGCGCATGGCCTCGCGGGAGCCGATCGGCTTCGGTCCGGCGTCGATCGTGACGACCACCATCGCCATCGGCGGCGCGGGCACGGGTTCCGCGTAGGAGCCCTGGTCGTCGCCGGCGTGCCAGACCGCGACGCCACCGGGGATCGACCGCGTGGCCGATCCGGAACCACGTCGGGCGAGCCGCGAGAGGTCGCGCGGGGAGAGGTCGAGTCCGTAGGCAGCGGCCGCGGCGGTGGCGAGCGCGGCGAAGCCGGAGGCGCTCGAGGCGAGGCCGGCGCCGGTCGGCACGGTGTTGTCACTGACGACGGCGGCGCGGTCGGTGGAGCCGGCGAGGTCGCGCACGAGGTCGAGGAACTGCGTGACCCGGACCAGCGCGCCGTCGGTCGTCGCGGCGCCGTTGAGCGTCAGGGTGTCCTCGGCGGCGCCGACCGTGACCGTCGTCGTCGTGGGGAAGACGTCGAGACCCATCGACACGCTGCCGGTCGCGGGCAGCGCGAGCGACGCGTCCGCCTTGCCCCAGTACTTGACGAGGGCGATGTTGGGGTGCGCGACGGCCGTTGCGGTGGTCATGCGCGGTCTCCGATCGTGGTGGTCCAGGTGGCTGCGGCGCCGGCGCCGCGGAGTGCGGCCGCGATCCGGTCCGCATGGTCGTCGTCGGCGGCGAGGGCCAGGACGCAGCTGTGCCCGAGCATGACGACGACCGCGCTGCCGAAGAGCGTCCGGTCGGCGCCGACCAACCGGTCCGAGATCCACGCGCCGATGATCGTGAAGAGGTACACGGCACCGCCGTACGCACCCATGATGCCGCCGGCGAGCTTCTCGTCGATGCCGAGCCCGCCCTGCGACACCGTGTAGTACATGTAGATCAGGACGATGCCCTGCATGCCGTAGAACGAGAACCGCTCCCACAGCTCGACCGCGAACGGCGTGGACAGTTCGAACGGCTGTCCGAAGAAGGTGCGCTCGGTGCGGGGCTCGTGGCCCGGTGCGGTGGTACCTGACATGCCGCACAGTCTGCCCTCGAGGGCCGGTGCCCTCACAATCGTCGATGGGTGCTCACAAAATCTGCGGCCCGCGCCTTGGAGGGTTCCCACGAGCGCCGACCGGTCCCGGACCCCGGTCTTTGTCCCGCCCGCACGGCGTTCACGCCGCGAGCAGGTGCGGTGCATAGCGTGGGTTCTGCAACACCGGACACCGCAGTTCAGGAGGACTCCCGACCATGGTCGACACCGCATCCGCGCAGAGCACGAGCACGCCGAAGGCCGACGCCACCGGCGACCCCGCAGCGGGCACCCCGGTCGGCTCGACCGCGGCCGACGTGCGCATCGACGTCGACCTCGTCGCCGAACTCCTCCTGGGCCGCTGGGCGGAGGACCGTCGGATCTCGCGGCGGCTCGCGCTCGACCCGGCCATGCACAAGATCGAGGGCATGCCGTACGCCGACGCCCGGTCGCGAACCCTCGACCAGCTCCGGATCCTCGTCGAGGCCGGCGCGATCCAGCGACCCTACCCGGCGGAGTTTCGGCGGCAGGGACACCACGGGCGGCACCTCGCCGCGTTCGAGGAGCTGACCACCGCCGAACCGTCGATGCAGATCAAGGCGGGCGTGCAGTGGGGCCTCTTCGGCTCGGCCGTCCACCACCTCGG
>NZ_BACW01000552.1:0-5089 GCF_000333315.1 Curtobacterium sp. B8 | reverse complement strand
CACACACGGTGGGACGGTGTCCCGTCCCACGGTGTGTGGAACCTCGCACCGTGCGGAGAACGCCGCGCCCACGCGCCAGGCCGGGCACGCCCGCCGGACCCGCGCCGCGCCTCCCGTCCGGCCGGTCTGTTGCGCCCGCGGTATACCAAGCCGTAGCATCGCCTCACCGCACCACCACCCCACAGGGCCCGGCCGTCACCCGACGGCATGCCCGCGGCGAGCGCTCCGAGGAAGCAGCGTGGCCGTCCGCTGCCTGTCGGCACACGCTCCACTGGACCCGCACGTGAACCACTCCCCCTTCGGTCTCCACGACCCTGCCCGCGAATCGAGCGACTGCGGCGTCGGCTTCATCACCCGCCTCGACGGGGTGCCGACGCACGACGTGATCCGCAAGGGCGACGCAGCGCTCTGCTCGATCCCCCACCGCGGCGGCAAGTCCGCCGAGGGTGTCGGGGACGGCGCCGGCGTGAGCATCGACCTGTCGGTGGAGTTCTTCAGCGCGATCACCGGCGAGACCCTGCGCGCCGGGCACTTCGGCGTCGCGAACTGCTTCGTGCCGGGCGACACCACCCCGTCCGGCGCCGACGCGCGAGCAGCCGCCCAGCAGGTCGTCACCGACGCGATCACGCACGAGGGCTTCGAGCTCCTCGTCGTCCGGGACGTCCCCGTGGACCACTCGGTGACGCGCCCCGAGGCCGAGCAGTACCAGCTGCCGATCGTGCAGTGGGTGTTCCGCGCGCCGTCGTCCTGGGAGCGCTCGGAGGTCGACGCCGCCGCGAACCGTGCGCTCCTCGCCGTCGAGCGCGTCTCCTACACCCAGGCAGCCGAGGCGCACGCGCCGCACGCCGCCCTGTACCCGCTGTCCCTCAGCGCCCGGACGCAGATCCTCAAGGGCCGGCTGAACTCGGGCGAGGTCATCTCGTACTTCCGCGACCTCACGGACCCGCGGCACTCGGTGCGGACGCTCTACTTCCACACGCGCTTCTCGACGAACACCGAGCCGCACCCGACGATGGCGCAGCCGTTCCGTCTCATGGCGCACAACGGCGAGCTCAACACGGACCGGAAGAACCGCCTCTCGGACGAGGCGCTGGCGCGTGCCCGCACCCGCAGCATCGTCCGGCCCCCGGGCCAGTCGGACTCGAGCCGTCTCGACCAGACCCTGCAGAGCCGCGTGTTCGACGACGGCCTGGACATCGTCGAGGCCGTGGTGTCGCTCATGCCGCCGGCGTGGGAGAACGACCGCACGCTCACGCCGGACGTCCGGGCCATGCTCGAGTACTTCTCGCTGTACGAGGAGAAGAACGACGGCCCCGCGGCCGTGATCTTCAGCGACGGCGACGTCGTGGGTGCCCGACTCGACCGGCTCGGGCTCCGCCCGCTGCGCACCGTGCAGACGGACGAGTACCTCGTCGTGGCGTCCGAGGCCGGGCAGGTCGAGTTCGACGCCGCCGACGTCGTGCACCGCGGGCGGATCGAGGCCGGCGGCATGCTCGTCGTCGACCACCGCTCCGGCTCCCTCATGCGGACGCGCGAGGTGCTCGACGTGCTCGCGGAGCGCAAGCCCTACGCGGAGCTCCTCGAGGCCGCACGTGTCGACCTGGACGACCTGCCCGTGCCGGACTACCAGCGCGGCACGACGACCCTCGGCTACGACGGCGACCTGTCGCTGGCGGGCCGGTACGTGGCGTACTCGCTGAACCAGGAGAGCTTCCGGTTCATGCTCGACCCGATGCTCCAGAACGGGTCGGAGCGCATCTCGGCGATGGGCTACGGCAACGCGATCAACGCCCTCAGCGACACCGAGGGCGGCATGGCGAAGTACTTCTCGCAGCGCTTCGCGCAGGTGACGAACCCACCGCTCGACTCGATCCGCGAGGCCGACGGCATGTCGATGCGTGTCGCCCTCGGCAGCAAGCCCGACGGGACCGGCAGCGGGGACGGTGCGCCGAGCCGGCAGATCGTGGTGCAGTCCCCCGTCCTCGGGCACCTCGACATGGTGCGCCTGCGGGATCAAGACATCGTGCCGCTCGAACGCTTCGACATGCTCTACGTGCCGGTGCTCGGCGACGAGCAGGCGAACGCCGACGCGGTGCGGGCGGCGACCGAGCAGCTCGCCGACGCCGTCGCCGCGTTCGCCGAGCGTTCCGGCGGCATCGCGGTCCTCACCGACCGCAGCGTGTCCTCGACGCACGCCGCGCTGCCCGTCATCCTGGCGGTGGCCGCCGTCAACCAGCGGCTCATCGAGACCGGGCTGCGGCTGCGGGTCTCCGTCGTCGCCGAGTCCGGCCAGCTGCCGTCGTCCCACCACGTCGCCACGGCGCTCGGCTTCGGTGCGTCGGCCGTCTACAGCCTGAGCGCCCGCCTCCGCGCGGAGGAGAAGTACCCCGCCGAGGCTGCCCCGGCCGGTGAGCACACCGCGACCGACCTCGCCCTCAAGCGCTTCCGGAAGGCCGCTGAGAAGGCCCTCGCGAAGACGATGGGCCGCGTGGGCCTGTGCACGGCGGAGAGCTACATCGGCGGTGAGTTCTTCGAGCCGAACTACCTCGACACGAGCGACGACCTGTTCGCGCGGGTCTTCCCGCACATGGACGCCCCGGTCGGCGGCGTCGGATTCACCCGCATCGCACAGGCGGCGACGGACTGGCACGAACGTGCCCGCAGCGTCGCGATCGAGGGCCAGGTGCCGCTCCTCGGCCTGTTCAAGGAGCGCTCGGACGGCGCCGGGCACTCGTTCGGTGTCGCGAGCGTCCGCGGCTTCGGCGGCATGACCGAGGAGCGCCCGGCATTCGAGCGCTCCGGTGACTCGGACGCGCTGCGGCTGCTCACCCTCGGGCAGCTCGACGACTCGTTCGGCATCTCCGACGCGGCGTACCGGAACACCGGCTACGACCGGCTGAGCGACGCCGAGATCGACGGGCACCGCATCACGCCCGGCTACGTCTCGTTCCTGCAGACGACGCACGACGAGCGGTCGCGCCGTCCCGCCGCGCTCCGCGACGTGCTCGCGCTGCCCGCGGACGTCACCGGCATCGACGAGGCGGAGGACTTCGCGCGCGAACTCGGCCGCTTCGCGACCGTCGGCAACGCCAGCGTCACCGTGCGTGGGCTCTCCGGCTCGCGCGCGTCCTCCGAGGGACTGCCGGGAGGCACGGTGCGGTTCCGTCTGGAGCTCACCTCGACCGGTCCCACGGGTGCGCAGCGTCACCGTGCCCTCGCGGACGGGCTCGCCCTCTTGCACCCGGGCCTGGTCGACGTCGACTCCGTCGCCGACGACCAGGTGACGCTCCGCGCCACCGGTGCGGCAGCCGACCTGCTCGGTATCCTGCAGCAGGCACCGGCGAGCGTGGACGTGGCCGAGGTCCAGCCGGCGCACGAGATCACCCGCACGCTGGCCTCCGGCGCGATGAGCCACGGCGCCCTCGTCGCCACGGCGCACGAGGCCGTCGCGCACGGCACGAACATGGTCGGGGGCATGTCGAACTCCGGCGAGGGCGGCGAACACCACTCCCGCTACGGCACCATCCGCGGTTCGCGCATCAAGCAGTTCGCCTCGGGGCGCTTCGGCATCTGGGCGGGCTACCTCGCCGACCCGATGCTCGAGGAGCTCGAGATCAAGATCGGTCAGGGCGCGAAGCCCGGCGAGGGCGGTCAGCTGCCCGCGCCGAAGGTCACGGTCGACATCGCGGCGGCCCGGGGCGGCACGCCGGGCGTCGAGCTCATCTCGCCGCCGCCGCACCACGACACGTACTCGATCGAGGACCTCGCGCAGCTCATCCACGACTGCAAGGCCGCCCGGGTGCGGGTGGTCGTGAAGCTCGTGTCCTCCGAGGGCATCGGCACGATCGCGGTCGGTGTGGCCAAGGCCGGCGCCGACGTCATCAACGTCGCCGGGAACACCGGCGGCACGGGCGCCGCGGCCGTCACCAGCCTGAAGTACGCCGGGCGGTCGGCGGAGATCGGTGTGGCCGAGGTGCACCAGGCCCTCGTCGCGAACGGCCTGCGCCAGAAGGTCACGCTCCGCTGCTCGGGCGCGCACCAGACCGGGTCGGACGTCGTCACGAGCGCGCTGCTCGGCGGGGACTCGTTCGAGTTCGGCACGACCGCGCTCATGATGCTCGGCTGCGTGATGGCGAAGAACTGCAACGTGAAGTGCCCGGCGGGCCTCACCACGAACGCCGAGGCGTTCGAGGGCGACCCGCGTGCGCTCGCGCAGTACCTGCTCAACATCGCCCACGACGTGCGCCAGATCCTCGCCCGCCTCGGTCTGCGCTCCCTGCGCGAGGCCCGCGGTCGCACCGACCTGCTGCAGCTCCTCGACCACCCGGCGAGCGTCGGGCGGCTGGACGTCCGGAACCTGCTCGCGCAGGTGCCGGAGAAGGTCGTGACGGACCCGGAGTACCTCGAGAAGGACTTCCGGACCGACGACGCGCTCATCGACCAGGTCCGCACGGCCCTGGTCGAGGGCCACGAGCACGCCCTGACCGTCGACGGCGTCGTGCTCGGCAACGCCGACAAGTCGGTCGGCGGCCAGCTGGGCATCGACGTCGAGCGCCTGCTCAACCACGAGCTGCGCGGGGTCGACCTGTCCGCGCACCCGGCGATCACGACGGACGACCGCGGTCGGCGTCGCCTCGTCGACGGTGCCGTGACGATCCGCACGAGCGGCTCCGCCGGCCAGTCCTACGGGGTCTTCACGAACGACGGCATCACGCTCGAGCACGTCGGGACCGCGAACGACGGTGTCGGCAAGAGCCAGTCCGGTGGCCGGATCGTCGTCCGGGCGCCCGGCGGCGGCAGCGTCGAGCGGGGCGGCAACGTCCTCGTCGGCAACTTCGCACTGTTCGGCGCCACCGGTGGTCGCACGTTCGTCGAGGGCGAGGCGGGTGACCGGTTCGCCGTCCGCAACTCGGGCGCGACCGCCGTCGTCGAGGGCATCGGCGACTTCGGGTGCGAGTACATGACCGGCGGCGCGGTGTTCAACCTCGGCGCGTACGGCAAGGGGCTCGGCAACGGCATGTCCGGCGGGTTCCTGTACCAGTACGACCCGTCGGGCGCGGTCACCGAGCGCGCGAGCACCGACTCGCTC
>NZ_BACW01000553.1:0-3728 GCF_000333315.1 Curtobacterium sp. B8 | reverse complement strand
GCTCGGTCCCGGGGGATCTCTAGAGTCCTGCGGCCGATGACGATCAACGTCTGGGAGGCCGTCTACTTCGACCACGACCTCGCCCGGCTCACCGACCTCGCCGAACGCGCCGCGGCCCTCGGCGTGGAGCGGTACGTCCTCGACGACGGGTGGTTCCGGAACCGGCGGGACGACCACGCGGGCCTCGGCGACTGGTACGTCGACGAGGGGGTCTGGCCGGACGGCCTCGGGCCGATCGTCGACCGCGTCCGGGGCCTCGGCATGCAGTTCGGGCTCTGGTTCGAGCCGGAGATGGTGAACGAGGACAGCGACCTCGCACGTGCGCACCCGGAGTGGATCATGCAGGCCGACGGTCGGCTCCCGGTCCGCTCGCGCGACCAGCAGGTGCTCGACCTCGCCATCCCGGAGGCGTTCGCGTACGTCCTGGAGCGCATGACCGCGATCATCGGCGAGTACGAGGTCGACTACGTCAAGTGGGACCACAACCGGGACCTCGTGGACGCCGGCTTCCCCGGTGGTGGTGCGGCGGTGCACGAGCAGACGCTCGCGACGTACCGGCTGATGGCCACCCTCAAGGACCGGTTCCCGGCGCTCGAGATCGAGTCGTGCTCGTCCGGCGGCGCCCGCGTCGACCTCGGGGTGATCGAGCACACCGACCGCGTGTGGGTATCCGACTGCATCGACCCGTCCGAGCGGCAGCGCATGCACCGGTGGACGCAGCAGCTGCTGCCGCCGGAGCTGCTCGGAGCCCACATCGCGAGCGGCACGAACCACACGACCGGGCGCTACCACGACCTCGCGTTCCGGGCCGGCACCGCGGTCGTCGGCCACCTCGGGATCGAGTGGGACCTCGCTCGTGCCACCGAGGGGGAACTGCGCGACCTCGCCGCGTGGACCGCCCTGTACAAGGAGCTGCGGCCACTGCTGCACGGTGGCGACCTCGTCCGCGTCGACGAGGTCGAGCCGACGCGCCTGGTGTACGGCACCGTGTCCCCGGACAAGCGCAGCGCCGTGTTCTTCCTCGCGAGCACCGGCTGGGCGGACGTGTCGAACACCGGTCGGGTCCGCTTCCGCGACCTCGACCCGGACACGCGCTACCGGGTCGAGCCGGTCGTCGTCGGCGAGCTGCACGGACTGAAGGCGCCGTCGTGGTGGGACGGGCAGCGCGAGTTCAGCGGCCGCGTGCTGACGACCGTGGGGGTGCAGCCGCCACACCTGCCGGCCGACGCCGTGGTGCCGTTCCGCGTCACGGCGGTCTGACGCGCGACCGGTGCTCGGTAGGCTCGACGCCATGCCGCGCACCGGTCCCGCCACGCCCACCGGTCATGCCGTCGCCCCCGGCCGGGCCGCCCCCACCGGCCACCTGACCTCCGGACGCGCGATCCGCATCGCCGTCGTCACCGCCCTCGTCGGCGTGGCGGGCGGCGTCGCCGGCACCGCGGTGTGGCTCGCGCTGCAGCTCATCCAGTTCGTCGCGTTCGGGTTCCCCTACGGCGGCCACCTCGAGGCGGCCGACGCCGAGTCCGGGTGGGCGCGGTTCCTGGCGGTCGCCGCGGCGGGCGTGCTCACCGCCGTCGCGTGGTGGGCGCTCCGGCGGTGGGCGAAGCCGACGGTGGCGGTGACCGCGGCGGTCGCCGGCAAGCGGATGCCCGCGGTCTCGACCGTGGCGAACGCCGGTGTGCAGATCCTGGCGGTCGGCCTCGGCGGCTCGATCGGCAAGGAGGTCGCGCCGCGCGAGATCGGGGCCTGGCTCGCCCAGGTCGTCACCGTGCGCGCCGGGCTCTCGCCCCGCGAGACGCGCATCCTCGTCGCGTGCGGCGCGGCGGCCGGTCTCGCAGCGGTGTACGACGTGCCGCTCGGGGGTGCCCTGTTCGCCGTCGAGGTCCTGCTCGGGGAGCTCACGTTCGCCACGGCGGTGCCGGCGTTCGCCACGAGTGCGATCGCCGCGTTCACCGCTCGGCTCGTGATCCCCGACGAGGTGCTCTACCACGTGCCGTCGATGCCGATGTCCGAGTCGCTGCTCGTCTGGTCGGTGATCGTCGGGCCGGTGCTCGGCTTCGCCGGGGTCGGCTTCGTCAAGCTCACGAACCGGCTGCAGGCCATCGCGCCGAAGGGCTGGCACCTCCTCGTCGTGCTCCCCGTGGCGTTCGCGCTCGTGGGGCTCGTCGCGGTGTGGTTCCCCGAGGTCCTCGGCAACGGCCGGGCGCTCGGCGTGGTGGCGATGAACGCCTCCCTCGACGACGCCGCCGTGGTCGGACTCGCGCCGATCCTGCTCCTGCTGGTACTCGGGATCGCGAAGACCGCGACCACCGCCGTCACGATCGGCGCCGGCGCGGTCGGCGGCACGCTCACGCCGTCCATCGCGATCGGGTCGGCCGTCGGCGGCGGACTCGGTGGGCTCTGGCTCCTGCTCTGGCCCGTCGACTCGTCGTCCCTCGCCGCCTTCGCGTTCGTCGGTGCCGCGGCGTTCCTCGCGACGACGATGCGCGCCCCCTTCACCGCCCTCGTGCTCGTGCTCGAGTTCACCCAGCAGGGCACGGACATCCTCGTCCCCGCGCTGCTCGCCATCGCCGGGTCCGTCGCCGTGTCGTACGTGCTCGCCCGTCGTCGCAGCGCCCAGATGGCCTGACCGGTCCCGGGGGCGCGGACACCGGACCGCCTCCGGGCCTACCATCGGCGGCACGCGGGGCAGACCGGTCCCGCCCGAGGGAGGAGCCGTTCATGGCCGGGTTCGACGACATCACCAAGAAGGCACAGCAGTTCCTGCAGGACGGCAAGGTGCAGGACGCCCTGAAGAGCGAGCAGGCCGAGAACGTCAGCGACAAGGTGCTCGACGGCGTGGCCGACGCGGTCAAGAAGGCCACCGGGGGCAAGTTCGACGACAAGATCGACGGCGCCCGGGACAACGTGGACAAGCACATCGGCAACGAGTAGCGGCGTCCACGGGGGTCCGACTGGACGCCGACGGGAACAACGACCACGATTGACGGGTTGTCCGTGACCGGCGACACCAGGAGGACCGACCCGTGACGATCGTGGGACCGAGCACACCGCTCACCGAGGACGAGGTGGCCCGCATCCGCGCGGACTTCCCGATCCTGCAGCAGGAGGTGAACGGCCGGCCGCTCGCGTACCTCGACTCCGGCGCGACCGCCGAACGACCGGTGCAGGTGCTCGACGCCGAGCGCCGGTTCCTCGAGCGGGACAACGCTGCGGTCCACCGCGGGGCCCACACGCTCGCCGCGCTGAGCACGGACGCCTACGAGGACGCTCGGGCCACGGTCGCCGGCTTCATCGGGGCCGCCAGCCCGCGGGAGGTCGTCTGGACGAGCAACGCGACCGACGCCCTCAACCTCGTGGCGTACGGGTTCGCGAACGCCAGCCGCGGCCGTGGTGGTGCCGCCGCCGGCCGCGTCCGGCTCGCGCCAGGGGACGAGATCGTCGTGACGGAGGCCGAACACCACGCGAACCTCGTGCCGTGGCAGGAGGTCGCGGCCACCACCGGGGCGACGCTCCGCTGGGTGCCCGTCGCCGACGACGGCACCTGGACCGCCGCCGACGCGGCCGCCGTCATCTCCGACCGCACGAAGGTCGTCGCGTTCGCGCACGTCTCGAACGTCACGGGCATGGTCGCCCCGGTCGCCGAGGTCGTGGCGCTCGCCAACGCGAAGGGCGCCCTCGTCGTCCTGGACGCCTGNCAGTCGGCCCCGCACCGGCCGTTCGACGTC
>NZ_BACW01000554.1:0-297 GCF_000333315.1 Curtobacterium sp. B8 | reverse complement strand
CCTCGACACCTTCCGTCAGCTGCTGCAGAACGCGCTGACGGTCGACTCGACGCTCGCGGCCCAGAAGCAGAACGACGACACGAAGCGGATCTCGGGGTGGGCGGCGATCCTCTTCGCTCCGACCCTCATCGCGGCGATCTACGGGATGAACTTCACGCACATGCCGGAGCTGCAGTGGACCTGGGGCTACCCGCTGTCGATCCTCGCGATGATCCTGTTCGCGGCGGTCCTCTTCGTGGTCTTCAAGGTCAAACGCTGGTTCTGACGGCACCGGACGCACGTGGCGACGGCCTGGAG
>NZ_BACW01000555.1:0-7596 GCF_000333315.1 Curtobacterium sp. B8 | reverse complement strand
TGGGCGCAGCACATCATGGGCGGCCGCCTCGCGGACGGGTTCCAGATCCGATGACCACCAGCACCAGCACCAGCACCAGCACCAGCAGCACCAGCACGGAAGGCGACCCGATGACGGACGCGACCCTCCTGGCGGAACCCGCCCCGGGCCTCCAGGCAGCACCAGGCCGAGGCGGCGGACTCCTCGTCCGCGGACTCCGCAAGCGCCTCGGTGGCCGCGACGTCGTCGCGGGCATCGACCTCGACGTCGCGCCGGGCGAGCTCGTGTCGCTGCTCGGCCCGTCGGGCTGCGGCAAGACGACGACGCTCCGCATGGTCGCCGGGTTCCTGCCCGTCGACGACGGCACCGTCACGATGGGCGGGCGGGACGTGACCGACACCGGTCCGGAGCGACGACCGAGCGCGATGGTGTTCCAGAACTACGCGCTGTGGCCGCACATGACCGTCACGCAGAACGTGGCCTTCCCGCTGCGCACTCGTCGCGTGTCGAAGCAGCAGACCGCCGACCGCGTGCGGGCCGCCCTCGAACTCGTCGGGCTGAGCCACCACGCGACCTCGAAGCCGACCGCGATCTCGGGCGGCGAGCAGCAGCGGGTCGCCCTCGCCCGCGCGGTCGTGCAGGAGCCGGACGTGCTGCTGCTCGACGAACCGCTGTCGAACCTCGACGCGAAGCTCCGGGTCAGCGTCCGCGACGAGATCCGCCGCATCCAGCAGCGCCTCGGCATCACGACGGTGATCGTGACGCACGACCAGGACGAGGCCCTCAGCGTCTCCGACCGCATCGCGGTCATGCACGACGGCCGGATCGAGCAGATCGCGGCACCCGCGGAGCTGTACGCGCGGCCGGCGACGGAGTTCGTCGCCTCGTTCATCGGCTCGACGAGCGCGGTCGGCGGACGCTTCGCGATCGGCGTCGACAGCCGTCCGGGCGACACGGTGCTCGTCCGTCCGGAGCAGGTCGTGCTGTGCGACGACTCGCCGCTCACGGCGACGGTGTCGCGGGTGCTCATGCGGGGCCACTTCGCCGAGGTCGTGCTGCGCGCCGACGACGACGAGCTCCGCGCGTTCGTCAGCGGGCCGCCGCCGTCGGTCGGCGACGCGGTCGGGGTGCGGCTCGGCCACGTGCTCGTCTACCGCGAGGGCGTGCTGGTCGGGGGTGCCCGGTGAGCGCGGAGGTCGCGGTCCCGGCGTCCGGGACCGCGCCGCAGGTCGGGGCGGGTCCGGTGGTCGGGTCCGGCCCGGTGGTCGGGTCCGGCCCGGCGGTCGGGTCCGGCCCGGTGGTCGGGTCCGGCCCGGTGGTCGGGTCCGACCCGGCCGGGAGGCACGGTGCGACCCCGCCACGGCTCGTCGCCCACCGCGGTGCGCCGCGCGTCCGGCGGGAGAACACGATGCCCGCCGTCGCGGTCGCGGAGGCGCTCGGCGCGACGACCATCGAGGTCGACGTCCGGCGGACGGCGGACGGCGTCGCGGTCCTGCTGCACGACGAGACCCTCGGCCGGATGTGGGGCGACGCGCGCCGCGTGGCCGACGTGCCGTGGTGCGAGGTCGCCCGGCTCGGCAACGGTCTCGACCGCATCCCGCGGCTCGACGCCGTCCTGGAGCGGCTCGACGGGGGCCGGTCCACCCTGCTCGTCGACCTCACCGACCCCGCCGACGCCGAGGTGGCCGCCCGGACGGTCGCGGCCTCGACCACGACGACACCGGTCGCCTGGTGCGGAGCGCCCACCGCGATGGCCGCGGTCCGCGCGGTCCTGCCCGAGGCCGACGTGTGGCTCGCGTGGGAGTCGCTCGAGCCGCCCACCGTCGACGACATCGCGACGCTGACCCCGTCGACCCTGAACCTCGACGTGGCGTTCCTCACGCCGCGCACCGTGGCCGTCGCGCACGAACTCGGCCTGCAGGTCTCGGTGTGGACCGTCGACGACGCCGAACCCGCGCTGTGGGCGGCGCGGGCAGGCGCGGACTCGATCACGACGAACGACCTCGCGGCGCTGCACGGCGCGTTCGCGGCCGCGGAACGGGACGGCTGGCCGGAGCCCGAACGCGAGCCGACCGAGGCCGAGGTGGCCTCCCGCGCGCAGTCCCTCGCGCACCGCGTCGCCCACGAGGTGATCGCCTTCACCCGTGAGCACCCCGTCGGCGTCGTCGCCACGAAGGCGCACGCCGCAGACCTCGTCACCGACGTGGACCGCCTCGTCGAGCAGCACGTCCGGGGGCGGGTCCGGGCGGTGTTCCCGACGCACGGCTTCACGGGCGAGGAGTACGGCGAGGCACCCGGCGACCGTCACCGCTGGTACCTCGACCCCGTCGACGGCACGACGAACCTGGCGAACGGCGTGCCCTGGACGTCGATGTCGCTCTGCCTCACGCGCGGTGGCCGGCCGGTCGTCGGGGTCGTGGCCGACCCCTGGCGTGGCGAGGTCCTCGAGGCCCGACGCGGCCGGGGGGCCGTCCTCCGCGACCGGGTCCTGCGGCTCGACGACGACCCGCGTCCGCTCGCCGGTGCGGTCGTCGGCACGGAGCTCGACGGGCACCGGCCGTGGCCCGGGTTCGGGGCGTTCCTCGACGCACTCGCCGCGCGGGCCTGCACGCTGCGGGTGCAGGGCTCGGGCACGCTCACGATCGCGCAGGTCGCGGCGGGGCGGGGCATCGGGGGGTGCGTCTCGGCGTTCGACCCGGTCGACCACGGCGCCGCGGTGCTGCTCGTGCACGAGGCCGGCGGCGTCGTCCTCAGCCGCACCGGGCCGGTCGACGGGTTCCCACCGCTCGGCGAGCCGTTCCTCGTCGCGCACCCCGGCGCGGCCGACGAGCTGCACGCCGTCTGGACCGCGGCGCTCGGCGTTCTCTGAGTCGGCGTACAGGGAGCGGACCCCTGCCGCTCGTAGGCTCGGCATTCCCAGCACCGCCCCACACTCCCGAAGGAGCACGGACCATGGGTTTCCTCGATCGTCTGCTCGGCCGCCCCGAGCGACCCCGGCAGGACCAGAACCAGTGGGGCCAGCCCCAGCAGCCGCAGCAGCAGGGCTACCGGTACGGGCAGCAGTCGTACCAGGTGCCGGCCTCGTCGCCGACGTGGAGCTCCGGTGCGCCGGACGGAGGGCGACCGGCCTGGCAGTCGGGCGCACAGGCGGGCGCCGCGACCGACGACGAGCGCGCCGTCGAGCGCTACCGGTACCTGCTGCGCACGGCCCCGCCGGAGCGCATCGAGGAGGTCCACGCCGAGGCGTTCGCGACCCTGACGCCCGAGCAGCGCCGCATGGTCTACGACGAGTTCACGCGGACCGCCCCGGCCGGTGAGGCCCCGCGCGGCGACGACCCGCGCTCGCTGGCCCAGGCGGCCACCCGCTCGGAGATCCGGCAGCCCGGGTACGTGGAGCGTTCGCTCGGCGGGATGGGCGGCGGGTTCGGCGGACGCCAGGGCCCCTCGTTCGGTCGGATGGTCGGCGCGTCGATCCTCGGGACGGTGGCCGGGTACGTCATCGGCTCGGCGATCATGAGCGCCTTCCTGCCCGACCCCGGATCGTTCGACGGCGGTACCGACGCCGCGGATGACGGTGGTTCGGGTGACACTGGTGGCGGGTACGACGAAGCGTCGGCCGACGGCGGCTCCGACTGGGGCGGTGACTTCGGCGGTGACTTCGGTGGTGACTTCGACGTCTGACCCGGTGTTCCGGCCCGCCCGGACCGTCCACAGGCACGCGGTCACCCGCTGACATACTGGTATTCTCCATGCTCGACGAAGGAGCGACATGGCGATCATCGAAGCCACGGGGCTGACGAAGACCTACCGGTCGAAGTCGGGTCCGGTGCACGCCCTGGCCGGGCTCGACCTCGCCGTCCCGCAGGGGACGGTGAAGGCCCTGCTCGGCCCGAACGGTGCGGGCAAGACCACCACCGTCAAGGTGCTGACGACACTGATCACGCCGGACAGCGGTTCCGCGACGATCGACGGCGTCGACGTCGTCCGCGACCCGCAGGCGACCCGGCGGTCGATCGGCGTGTCCGGGCAGTACGCGGCGGTCGACGAGAACCTCACCGGGTTCGAGAACCTCGAGATGATCGGCCGGCTGTACCACCTCGGGCGGCGCACGGCCCGGCAGCGGGCGCGGGAGCTGATCGACGTGTTCGACCTGGCCGAGGCGGGTGACCGGCCGGTGAAGGGGTTCTCGGGCGGCATGCGGCGCCGCATCGACCTCGCCGGCGCGCTCGTCATGAACCCCCGCGTGCTGTTCCTCGACGAGCCGACGACCGGGCTCGACCCACGGAGCCGCCTCGCGCTCTGGGACGTCATCGAGGGGCTGGTCGCCGACGGCGCCACCGTGCTGCTGACGACGCAGTACCTGGAGGAAGCGGACCGTCTCGCGGACGACATCGCCGTCATCGACGGCGGGACGGTCATCGCCGAGGGCACGGCCGACCAGCTCAAGGCCCAGGTCGGCGGGCACCGGGTGGTCGTCACGCTCGTGGACGCGGCGGACGGCGACGCGGCCACCACGGCGTTGCGGCGGTACGGGGTCGGCGACGTCGAGGCCTCCGGCGACGGACGGACGTACGCGGTCGCGGTCGACGCCGGACCGAGCGCGCTCCAGCGCGTCCTCGCCGACCTCGGCGAAGCCGGGATCGAACTGCACGACGCGGGCATGCGCCGGCCCACGCTCGACGACGTGTTCCTCCGGCTCACCGGGCACGCCGCGACCGCCGACGAGTCCGACGACCCCGCCCCGACGAAGCCGGGTCACACGAAGCAGCCGGGCCGCACGAAGCAGAAGGAGTCGGCGCGATGACCGCCACCACCACCACGGCGCCGGGCCGGGCGCTCCCCGTCGTGATCACCGCACCCGCCGCCGTCTGGGTCGAGGACGGGTGGACGGTCACGAAGCGCAACCTCATCAAGATCAAGCGCTCGCCGGACATGCTCGTGTTCGCGGTCCCTGCACCGATCATGTTCGTGCTGCTCTTCAGCCCAGTGTACGGCGGGGCGATCGCCGTGCAGGGCACCGACTACACACAGTTCCTGATGCCGGCATCTTCGCCCAGACGGTGGTGTTCGGTGCCACGTTCTCGGGCTCCCCAATGGCGCAGACCTCAGGAAAGCCTGATCGACCGGTTCCGACCCTCCGATGTCGGCGTCGGCGGTGCTCATCGGCCGGACGAACTCCGACCTCGTGCTCAACGGCATCTCGATGGTGATCATGATGCTGACCGGGCTCGCGGTCGGGTGGCGGGTGAACTCCTCCGCGCCGGAGTTCCTCGCGGGCGTCGGGCTGCTCCTGCTGTTCAGCTACGCGTTCAGCTGGGTGATGGCGCTGCTCGGCATGAGCGTGAAGACGCCCGAGGTCATCAACAACGCCTCGTTCATGATCCTGTTCCCCCTGACGTTCGTCTCGAACGCGTTCGTGCCGAGCGACACCCTGCCGCTGGTGCTCCGGGTGTTCGCCGAGTGGAACCCGGTGTCGTCGCTCGTGCAGGCCGCGCGCGAGCTCTTCGGCAACGTCGGGACCGCACCGGTGCCGGACATCTGGACCATGCAGCACCCGGTCGTCACGGTGCTCATCGGCATCGCGGTCATGCTCATCGTGTTCGTGCCGTGGGCCGTGAGCAAGTACACCCGCATCAGCGCGAAGTGACGCGGGATGTGGAGCCCGACAGGGTGTACGGCGCGTCCGGCGAGACCGCTTAGCATCATCCAGTGACCGCGACCGAACCCCGACGCCTGCCCGAGCGTCGCTCTCGTCTCAAGCGCTGGATGCTCGAGGGCACCGACCGTGGCGCTTCGCACCAGGGCCCGCACCAGGTCGAGGTCGAGAAGACGCACTCGTGGTGGCGTGTCATGTGCCTCACCGGCGTCGACTACTTCTCGACGCTGGGGTACCAGCCCGCCATCGCCGCGCTCGCCGCCGGGCTCCTGTCGCCGATCGCGACCATCGTCCTGGTCCTCGTGACACTGTTCGGCGCCCTGCCCGTGTACCGCCGCGTCGCCCAGGACAGCTTCAAGGGCGCCGGGTCGATCATGATGCTCGAGAAGCTCCTGCCGTGGTGGGCCGGCAAGCTCTTCGTCCTGGTGCTCCTCGGCTTCGCCGTCACCGACTTCATGATCACCATGACGCTCTCGGCGGCGGACGCGACGGCGCACATCGCGGAGAACCCCTTCACGCCGCAGTGGTTCACCGAGATCCCGGTGCCGCTCACCCTCGCGCTGCTGCTGCTCCTCGGTGTCGTCTTCCTGCGGGGCTTCAAGGAGGCGATCGGGATCGCGGTCGCCCTGGTCGCCGTCTACCTCACGCTGAACGCCGTCGTGGTCGTCGTGGCGCTCTGGCACGTGTTCGAGCACCCGACGGTGGCGAGCGACTGGTGGAGCGGCCTCACCACCCAGCACAGCAACCCGCTCGTGATGATCGGTATCGCGCTCGTCGTGTTCCCGAAGCTCGCGCTCGGCCTGTCCGGTTTCGAGACCGGCGTCGCCGTCATGCCGCAGGTCCGCGGTGACGCCGCCGACGCCGGTTCCGCCCGGCCGGAGGGCCGCATCCGCGGCACGAAGCGCCTGCTGACCGTGGCGGCGATCATCATGAGCACGTTCCTCATCACGTCCTCGATCGTCACGACGTTCCTCATCCCGCAGCGCGAGTTCCAGGCCGGCGGCCAGGCGAACGGACGCGCACTCGCGTACCTCGCGCACGAGTACCTCGGCGGCGTGTTCGGGTCGGTGTACGACTTCTCGACGGTCGCGATCCTGTGGTTCGCGGGCGCGAGCGCGATGGCCGGACTCCTCAACCTCGTCCCGCGCTTCCTGCCCCGCTACGGGATGGCTCCCCAGTGGGCGCGGGCGACCCGGCCGCTCGTCGTCATCTTCACGCTCATCGCCTTCGCGATCACGATCCTCTTCCAGGCCAACGTCGACGCGCAGGGTGGCGCCTACGCCACCGGTGTCCTCGTGCTCATCACCAGCGCAGCGGTCGCGGTGACGCTCTCGGCCCGGCGCAAGGGGCAGAAGAAGCGCACGATCGGCTTCGGCGTCATCACCGTGGTCTTCGTATACACGACGGTCGCGAACGTCATCGAGCGTCCGGACGGCGTCCGGATCGCGGCGGTGTTCATCATCGCGATCGTGGTCGTGTCGCTCGTCTCACGGGTCCGGCGGTCGTTCGAGCTCCGCGCGTCGTCGATCGAGCTCGACGCCGTCGCCCGGCAGTTCGTCGAGGCCGACGCCGACCAGTTCAGCTCGGTCTGCATCATCGCCAACGAGCCCGGGGCGGGCACGGCCGAGGCCTACCGCTCGAAGGGGCGTGAGGAACGACGCGACTCGGGCATCCCCGCGCGCGTGCCGACGATGTTCCTCGAGGTCCTGCCCGCCGACTCGTCCGACTTCGAGGAGGACCTTGTCGTCGAGGGCCACGTCGTGCACGGACACCGGGTCCTCCGGGTGCGGTCCGGCAACGTCCCGAACACCATCGCTTCGACGCTCCTGGCGATCCGCGACCTCGCCGGGGTCGTCCCGAGCATCTACTTCGAGTGGAACGAGGGCAGCCCGATCCAGAACGCGCTGCGCGTCGTCTTCACCGGGGTCGGCGACGTCGCCCCCGTCACGCGCGAGTCTGCG
>NZ_BACW01000556.1:0-4198 GCF_000333315.1 Curtobacterium sp. B8 | reverse complement strand
GTGTCGACGCGACCTCGGCGATCCCGCTGCCCGACCTCGACGACCCCTCCTATGGCCCGCGTGCCGTCCGCGAGGAGGACGAATGACCCGCCAGCACGCCGCCGCACCGGGCGCCGGGCGCGCCGCCGCAGCGCGCGCCGGCCGCGCCGGCCGCGCCGCCGCACCGGGCGCCGGCCGCGCCGCCGCCCCGCGCGTCGCCCGCCGGCTCCGCCGCACCCTCGCCGTCGCGCTCGCCGCGCTGACCCTCGTCGCCGTGTCCGCCTGCGCCGCCATCCCGGTCTCCGGCGACGTCCGCTCGGGCCAGTCCATCAAGGACGAGTCGGTCTCCGGCGTCGAGCTCCGCCCCGACGGTCCCTCCGGCGGTGAGGACCAGACCGCCGTGCTCCGGGGCTTCATCGCGGCGGCCACCGGGGCCCATAACAACTACTCGACCGCCCGCGAGTTCCTGTCCTCCTCGTTCGCGCAGAAGTGGAACCCCCGCCAGGGCGTCACGATCAGCGACGGCAGCGGTCAGGTCGAACGAGTCGGGTCGGACGAGCTGACGTACACGCTCACCGCGAGCGCCTCGGTCGACGCCGACGGCGAGTACACCCAGGCCGTGCGGCCGACCACCTCGACCCTGACCTTCCAGTTCGTGCACGAGGGACCGCGGTGGACCTCGCCACCACCACGCCGTTCCTCGACGCGGTGGTCGCCCTCGATCGCGTGCTCGCGTTCGGGGTCGACCGGGATGCGATCGAGTTCGGGGTGGACCGACGGGCCTCCCGTGGTCGTCGGCGGGCGCGGAGGTCGCTGGCGTTCGCGGACGCCGCGTCCGGGTCCGTCGGGGAGTCGGTGCTCCGGGTCCGCTTCGACGAGTACGGCACGCCGCCACCCGTCCTCCAGCACCGGTTCTCGGAGCGCGGCCATCCGGACATCGTCGTCGACTTCTGGTTCCCGGAGCAGGGCGTCGTGGTCGAGTTCGACGGGGAGGCGAAGTACCGCGATCCGCAGTTGCGGGGTGGCCGCACCGCCGAGGACGTCGTCGTCGCGGAGAAGAACCGGGAGGACCGGCTCCGAGCGTTCCCGGACGTCACGGGTGTCGTCCGCGTCGGGTGGGCGGACCTGTGGCGAGAAGTCCAGCTGCGCAGCAAACTCCGGCGGGGTCGGGTGCCCATGACGCGCTGAGGGCGGGTCGCACGGTGCGAGGCGGCTCCGACGGTGCGAGGCGGGACCTCGCACGGAGCGAGGCGGCTCCGACGGTGCGAGGTTTCGCACACCGTGGGAGCGCCGGAGCATCGCACGGTGCGTGAAACCTCGCACCGTGCGGCCCCGGCGCGGCGCCGGCGGCGGCACCGTGCGGCGGCGTCGGCACCGTGCGGCGGCGTCGGCACCGTGCGGCGGCGGCGCCGCACCCGCACCCCCGGCGCGACAGTTCACCCGACGGCGACGCCCGCGGCACCTCGCGTTCACTCACCGCCGCCACACTCGACGACGGCGCGGGAACGTTCCCGCACACCGGGCCCACGCACACCGGGCCCACGCACACCGGGCCCAGCGCCCCAGCGCCCCAGCGCCCCACCGCGCACCCCACACCCCGTCCCCACACCCCGCCCCACACCCCTGTCCCCACACACCCCACGGAGGGAACCGACGTGAAGACCCGAGTCCTCGCAGGCCTCGCGATCGCCGCCGCCGCGACCGTCGCACTGTCCGGCTGCGTCCAGAGCGCGAACGCCGCGAACAGCGCCGCAGACGGCAAGACCGCCCTCACCGTGTTCATCAGCGGTGACACCAACGTCCAGGACCTCTGGGAGAAGTCGCTCATCCCGGCGTTCGAGAAGGCGCACCCGAAGATCACCGTGCGCACGAGCATCGACCTGCACGGCGAGCACGACGCCCAGACGCAGGCGAACCTCGCCACCGCGGTCAAGGCCGGCAAGAGCGTCGCGTACGACCTCGTCGACGCCGGCTTCGTCACGACCGCGGGCAAGGCCGGGCTCATGGCGAAGGTCGACGAACAGGGCATCCCGAACCTCGCGGACGTTCCCGAGGCCACGAGGCAGCAGGGCGGCGACAGCGCGATCCCGTACCGGGCCTCGAGCGTGCTCCTCGCCTACGACCCGAAGAAGGTCAGCGACCCGCCGAAGACCCTCGACGACCTCCTCGCGTGGATCGAGGCCAACCCGGGCGAGTTCGCGTACAACTCGCCGTCCTCGGGCGGCTCCGGCGGCTCGTTCGTCGCCACGGTGCTGGCGAAGTACCTCTCCGCCGACGAGCAGACCACGATGCAGACCACGTACGACAAGTCGCTCGAGTCGAAGTGGGACAAGGGCTTCCAGGTCCTGAAGGACCTCGGCCCGTCGACCTACCAGAAGGGTGTGTACCCGAACGGCAACGACCAGGTCGTCCAGCTCCTCGGCTCCGGTCAGATCGCGATGGCACCGGTCTGGAGCGACCAGTTCATCACCTCGCAGAAGACCGGCATCATCCCGAAGTCGATCAAGGCCGTGCAGATCACGGACCCGTCGTTCACCGGCAGTGCGAGCTTCCTCGGCATCCCTGAGACCGAGCCCGCCGCGAAGAAGGCCGCCGCCGAGGAGCTCGCCGACTTCGTGCTGAGCTCGCAGGGGCAGCAGCTCGTCGCGACCGCCGTGTCCGGCTACCCGGTCGTCCCGCTCGACACACTGCCGGGGTCGGTCGCCGAGCAGTTCGCGGACGCGAACCCCTCGCAGCTCCGCCTCGGCTTCCAGAGCGACTTCGCCGCGGACATGAACGCCGCGTGGGACGCGAAGGTCCCGCAGTGACCCAGGTCGCCGACCGGGAGGCCCGTGGCGCGTCCGCCACGGGCCTCCCGCCCGTCCCCGGTCACGCCGGGGACGCCTCGGGTGCCGCGGGGACCGCCGCGCCGGGCACCGTCGACCGTCGCGCCGTCCGCCGTCGGCAGACCCGTCGCGCGCGGGCGACCGGGCTCGCCCTCGTCGCGGCGCCGGTGCTGGTCGTGGTGCTCTTCGTCGGCGTCCCCGTGGTGAACGCCGCGCTGTTCTCGCTCGGCTTCACCGGAGGCCTCAACGAAGCCCTGGCCGACATCGGGCAGGACGTCGTGCACGGGTTCTCGCTCGCCGTGTACGGCACGCTGCTGCGCAACCCGGTGTTCCTCCGCGACCTCGGAGCGACCCTGGGCGTCACCGCGCTGTCCACCGGCCTGACGATCGCCCTGGCCGTGGTCGTCGCGGTGATCCTGCGGCTCCGCGGCGGTCTCGTCGGCAAGACCCTCAGCGTCCTCGCCGTCGTGCCGATCTTCGTGCCGGTCGTCATCGCGAGCTGGTCGATCCTGACCTTCACGGACGCCCAGGGCTTCCTGCGGAGCGTCGGCGCCCAGGTCGGCCTGGAGTTCCCGGTGTGGGGCTACACGCTCGTGGCCGTGGTGTTCGGCAGCGTCTGGACCAGCCTGCCGTTCGCGGTGCTGTTGATCGCCGGCGCGCTCCAGGGGACGCCGGACGCGCTCGTCGACGCCGCGAAGGATGCCGGGGCGAGCACCTGGCGGGTCGTCTGGCAGGTGCTCCTCCCGATGGCGCGGACCCCGCTCGTGATCGCGACCACCTTCACCGTGATCGGCGTCCTCGGCTCGTTCACGGTCCCGTACTTCACCGGTCCGAACGCCCCGACGATGCTCGGCGTCGACATCTCGAAGTACTTCCAGGCGTACAACCGCCCGCAGCAGTCCACGGCGATGGCGTTCATCGTGTTCGCCTTCGCCGCGGCCGCGAGCGTGTCCTACCTGCGCTCGACGGTGCGGAGCAACGCCCGCGAGCTCGCCGACACGAACACGGAGGCGAAGTCGTGATCCGACGCGTGACGGGCACCGCCCTGGTCTGGGCCACGGCGGCCGTCCTCGCCGTGTTCATCGTCGGCCCGCTCCTCTGGCTGGCCGTCCGGGCGTTCGCGACGAGCTGGACGTACCCGAACCTGCTGCCCGACGGCTGGACCCTGCAGTGGTGGTCGACCGTGTTCGAGGACCCGACGCTCGGCGTCGCGATCCAGAACTCGCTCGTGCTCGCGCCGCTCACCGTGCTCATCGCGGCCGCGGTGTGCCTGCCGGCGGCGTGGGCGATCAGCCGGATCGAGTTCCCCGGCCGCCGGGTCGTGCTCGTCGGGCTCTTCGCCACCAACGCCTTCCCGAAGATGGGGCTCTTCGTGACGATGTCCGCGATGTTCA
>NZ_BACW01000557.1:0-1343 GCF_000333315.1 Curtobacterium sp. B8 | reverse complement strand
GATGAACCGCACGCTCGCCACCCCGTAGCCCCAGCGTTCGAGGGCGTCCTTCGCTGCGTCGACGAGGTCCGGCGAGTCCGCGAGCCCGAGGTAGTTGTTCGCGCAGAAGTTGAGCAGGTCGGCGCCGTCCGCCTCGATCGCCGCCCGCTGGGGTCCGGCGATCCCCCGTTCCCGCTTCGTCAGCCCCGCCGCCTCGATGCCCGCGAGCTCCCCCGCCAGGTGGTCCTTGATCGCGCCGTACATCAGTGCTCCGTCCAGTCGATGACGACCTTGCCGCCGTCCGCGCTCGCCGCCGCGGCGAACGCCTCCTCCCAGTCACGCGCGGCGTACCGCGCCGACACGATCGAGCCGATGCGGTCCCGCAGCACCGCACTCGTCTGCAACATCGAGCTCATCGCCTGCCACGTCTCGAACATCTCGCGGCCGTAGATGCCCTTCACCGTGAGCATGTGCGTGACGACCTTGCCCCAGTCGACGGCGATCGGGCCGCTCGGCAGCCCGAGCATCGCGATCCGGCCGCCGTGGTTCATGTTCTCGACCACCGCCGGCAGCGCGGTCGGCGCGCCGGACATCTCGAACCCGACGTCGAACCCCTCGCGCATGCCGAGCCGCTCCTGTGCCGCGCGGATCGCCGCGGCGCCACCACCGTCACCGCGCACGTCCACACCGAGGTCCGCACCCATCGCCTCGGCCATCCGGAGCCGGTTCGGGCTCACGTCGGTGCCGACCACGAACCGGGCGCCCGCGTGGCGTGCGACCGCGATCGCCATGAGCCCGATCGGACCGCACCCGGCGACCACGACGTCCTCGCCGACGAGCGGGAACGCGAGCGCCGTGTGCACCGCGTTGCCGAGCGGGTCGAACAGGGCGCCGACCTCGGGTTCCACCGGGCCGTGGTGCACCCACACGTTCGTGCCCGGCAGGGTCAGGTACTCCGCGAACGCGCCGTCGCGCTGGACGCCGAGGCCCTTCGTCCGGATGCACATCTGCCGCCGACCCGCGCGGCAGTTCCGGCAGGTCCCGCACACGATGTGGCCCTCGCCCGAGACCCGGTCGCCCACGGCGACGTCGCGGACGGCGGCGCCCACCTCGACCACCTCGCCGAAGAACTCGTGGCCGGGGACGAGCGGCGTCGTCACCGCCGACGCCGCCCAGTCGTCCCACCGCTGGATGTGCAGGTCGGTCCCGCAGATCCCGGTCCGGAGGACGCGGATGAGGACCTCGTCCTCCGCGGGGTCCGGCACGGGCCGGTCGGTCATGGTCAGTCCCGGACCGGCGTCCGGCTGTAGAGCGCCCGCATCGGCGTCACCTCGTCACTTCGTCGTGCGTGTGATGTGTCCATC
>NZ_BACW01000558.1:0-2935 GCF_000333315.1 Curtobacterium sp. B8 | reverse complement strand
GACGTCCTGACCGTCGGTGTCGGCGTCCGCGCTGTGCACGGGCGCGGCGTCGGCGTCTGCCGGGTCAGCCGGGTCGTCGGCCGCCGTGGTGGCGGTGGCGATGTCGTCGTCCGTCGCGAGTCCGGGGAGCGCCGCGAGCTGGACGCGCGGTGCGACGTTGTCGGCCGCGAGCAGCGCTGCGAGCTCGTCGCGGGACCGCTCCGCGGCGAGGGCGTCCCGCAGCGCCGACACGACCCACGTCGGGTGCGACCACCGCGTCGCCAGGAGCGCGTCGCCGCCGCGGCCCTCGGTGATCGCGGCGTCCCACTCCGCGTCGGTCCGCGCGGCGACCTTGCGCAGCACGGCGTTGACGAAGCCCGTGGCCCGGCGGGCGCCGACTTCACGGGCGAGCTCGACGGTGGCGGACACGGCGGCGTGCGTCGGCGTGCGCATGCCGAGCAGTTGGTGGGTACCGAGACGCATGACGTCGAGGACGTCCGCCTCGATGTTCTCGACCCGGCGACCGGACGCGATGCCCACGATCACGTCGTACCGACCGAGCATCCGGATCGACCCGTAGGTCAGCTCGGTCGCGAACGCCGCGTCGCGTGCGGAGAGCCCCGCGCGACGGATGCGTGACGGGAGCAGGAGGTTGGCGTACGCGTCGTCGACCTGCACGGCGCGGAGCACGTCGAACGCGACGCGCCGGGCCGACGTCGGCCGGGCTCCACGGGCCCGCTGCCCGTTCACCGGGGCGCTCACGCGAGGACCTTCCCGTCCAGCGGGCCGAGGCCACGGGCCCAGGCAGCGGCGTCCATCGCCTTCTTGCCCGCCGGCTGTACCTCGGTGAGCACGAGCGGGACGTCCGCCGTCCCGACCAGCAGCTGACCGTCGACCAGGCCGAGCGCGCCGGGCGCGAGGTGCGGGGCGGAGGAGGCCGTGCCTCCGGGCCGGACGGCGCTGCGGAGCAGCTTCACGCGGGTCTCGCCGAGGTGGGCGAACGCGCCGGGCTCGGGCGTGACGCCGCGGATGCGGGCGTGGACGCGGGCTGCGGGCTCGTCGAAGCGGACGTGCGCGTCGTCGATGGTGGGCTTCGGGGCGAGGGTGACGTCGCCGGTCTGCTCGGTGGCGACGGCGGTCCCGGCGGCGAGGTCGTCGACCACCCGGGCCACGACCTCCGCACCGGTCTCGGCCATCGCGGCGAGGACGTCGCCGCTCGTCGCGTCCGGGTCGATCGTGAACGGCTCGGACGCGTACACGGGGCCGGCGTCGAGGGCCTCCACCAGCTGGAACACCGTCGCGGCGGTCTCGGTGTCGCCCGCCATCACCGCACGCTGGACGGGTGCGGCGCCGCGGTACGCCGGCAGGGCGGAGAAGTGCAGGTTCACCCAGCCGAGCCTCGGGGTGTCGAGGGCGGGACGGCGGAGCAGTGCGCCGTAGGCGACGATCACGCCGAGGTGCGGCTCGAGCGCGGCGATCTGCGCGGTCACGGTCTCGTCGACCCGGGAGGCCTCGAAGACCGGCACTCCGAGCTCGGCGGCGACCTGCGCCACCGGGGTCGGCGTCAGGACCCGCTTGCGACCCTGTGGCGTGGCGGGACGGGTGAGGACCGCGACGATCTCGTGGTCGGACGCCGCGAGTCGGCGGAGGGTGGGGACGGCCGCAGCGGGGCTGCCGGCGACGACGAGACGCATGGGGTCCATCGTCCCATGTGCGCGGCACTGGGCGGCACGGCGGGCCCCGGGTGCGTACGGTCGGCAGCACGGCACCGTTCGCCGCACCAGGGAGGCACCATGTCCGACGTCACCACGTCCACCGACCGCTACGCCGGGTCCAGCATCCAGAAGATCGCCCTCGTCGTCGGGATCGTGTTCCTGCTCGTCGGGATCGCCGGGTTCGTCCCGGGGCTCACGACGGGCGACCTCGCCGGGGCGGGACACGGTTCGATGGCGATGTTGCTCGGGATCTTCCAGGTGTCCGTCCTGCACAACATCGTGCACCTGCTGTTCGGTGTCGTCGGGCTGCTCGCGGCGCGCTACCCGACCGGCTCCCGCATGTACCTCGTCATCGGCGGGGTCGTCTACTTCGTCCTGTGGGTCTACGGGCTGTTCACCGCCGGCACGATGTCGGGCGCGAACTTCGTGCCGCTGAACTGGGCGGACAACTGGCTGCACCTCGTGCTCGCGGTCGGCATGGTCCTGCTCGGCGTCGTCTTCCCGCGGGAGCGCCGGCGTCCGGTCAGCCCCTGACGGGCGCCGAGCGCACCGAGCACCACGCACGACGGCCCCGGGAGCGCAGCGCTCCCGGGGCCGTCACACGACCGGCGTCAGTCGTCCCCGACCGACGCGCGCGCTTCCACGAAGGCATCGACGCACCGCCGCACCTGCTCCTCGGTGTGCGCCGCCGACAGCTGCACCCGGATCCGCGCCTTCCCCTTCGGCACCACCGGGTAGCTGAACGCCGTCACGTACACCCCGCGCGCCTGCATCTCGTCGGCGATCCGCGCCGTCCGCGCCGCGTCGTGGAACATCACGGGCACGATCGGGTGCTCCCCCGGCAGCAGCTCGAAGCCGGCGTCCTCCATCAGGGTCCGGAACTCCCGCGCGTTCGAGGCCAGCCGCGCCCGCGCATCGTCGGAGCGTTCGATGAGGTCGAGCGCCGCGACCGTGCCCGCGGCGATGACCGGCGCGAGGGAGTTCGAGAACAGGTACGGGCGCGAGCGCTGCCGGAGCAGGTCGACGACCTCACGGCGGGACGACACGTAGCCCCCGGACGCACCGCCGAGCGCCTTGCCGAACGTGCCCGTGTACACGTCCACCCGGTCGGCGACGCCGCAGAGCTCCGGGGTCCCGCGCCCGCGCTCCCCGACGAAGCCGACCGCGTGCGAGTCGTCGACGATGACGAGCGCGTCGTACCGCTCGGCGAGGTCGCAGATCTCGGCGAGCGGCGCGATCGA
>NZ_BACW01000559.1:0-3167 GCF_000333315.1 Curtobacterium sp. B8 | reverse complement strand
CCGTGGGCGGCTCATCGGTTGGCACATGGCCGCGAACCCCGCGCTCGCGATCGTCATGCTCGTCGAGGGTGGTTCGAGCTCGGTGCCATCGCGCACGCGCTCGAGTCGAACCACCGCCGCTACCCGGACGAGGACGAGCGCGAGCAGCGCGACGAGCCGACGAGCGCGATCGAGTGCTACCTCCCCGGTCGCACCGAGCGGGTCTCCGGCGAGCACGGCCCGAGCGTGTACGTCGACTTCGGCCACAGCCCCGACGCGTTCGAGAACACCCTCGCGGCGGTCCGCCAGTTCACCCCCGGCAAGGTCCTCATGCTGTTCGGCGCCGACGGCGACCGCGACACGACCAAGCGCCCGGACATGGCCCGCGTCGCCGCCGCCGGCAGCGACATCCTGATCGTCACCGACCACCACCCGCGCTTCGAGGACGCCGCGTCGATCCGGAAGACCCTGGTCGACGCCGCGCGCGAGGCGTACCCGGACCACGAGCTCTACGAGGTGAGCCCGCCCGAGGCCGCCATCCGGAAGGCCGTGAGCCTGCTCGGCGAGGGGGACTCGATCCTCTGGGCCGGCCCGGGACACCAGGACTACCGCGACATCCAGGGGGTGCGCACGCCCTACTCGGCCCGCGACGAGGCGCGACAGGCCCTCCGCGAAGCCGGTTGGGAACCGAACAGCGGCCCGCAGGAGGAGACGCGATGATCGCCATGACCCTCGCCGAGATCGCCGCCGCGGTCGGCGGCGAGCTCATCAGTGGTGCCCAGGAGACGGACGTCGCCGACCAGGCGGACCTCGTCGTCGACGGGTCCGTCGAGACCGACTCGCGACTCGTCGGTCCGGGGAGCGTCTTCTTCGCCCTCCCCGGCGAGGTCACCGACGGACGCCGCTTCGTCCCCGCCGCGACCGAGGCCGGCGCAGCGCTGATCGTCACGCCGGAGCGCGTGGACACCACCGCGCCGCAGATCGTCGTCACCGACGGGTACGCCGCCCTCGCCGCGCTCGCGCACGACGTCGTCGCCCGGGTCCGCGCATCGAGCGCGGACCGTGTCGACGCCGAGGGCCGCCCGGCCCCACTCCGGGTCGTCGGCATCACGGGCTCGAACGGCAAGACGAGCACGAAGAACATGCTCGCGACGATCCTGTCCACGCAGGGCGAGACGATCGCGCCGAAGGGCTCGTTCAACAACCACGTCGGCGCACCGATCTCGATGCTGCGGATCACCCACGACACCCGCTTCCTCGTCGTCGAGATGGGCGCGAGCGGCAAGGGCCACATCGCGAAGCTCGTCTCGATCGCCGAGCCCGACGTCGGCGTCGTCCTCAAGGTGGGCCTCGCGCACGCCGGCGAGTTCGGCGGGATCGAGGCCACCCAGAAGGCCAAGTCCGAGATGGTCACCGACCTCCCGGAGACCGCGACCGCCCTCCTCAACGTCGACGACGACCGCGTCGCCGCGATGCGCGGGCTCACCCGTGCCCGCGTCGTCGGCTTCGGCACGTCGGCGGACGCCGACTACCGCATCACCGGCATCGAGACGGACCGCAGCGGCACCCGCTTCACGCTGACCGGGCCCGCCGCCGACCAGCCTGGGCCCACGCCGCCGGTCCCGGATCGACGCGCCAGCGGCGAGCCGGCCGTGCCGGTGGGGAGAGGCGCGGATCACCTCGGCGAGACCGCCGACGTCCGCCTCGCGATCATCGGGGAACACCACGCGATGAACGCCAGCGCGGCGCTGACCGTGGCGAACCTGTGGGGCGTCCCGCTCGCCACCGGCGCCGAGGCGCTCGCGTCGATGACGCGGGCCGAGCGCTGGCGCATGGAGATCCTCCCGGGTGGCCCGGAGGGCGTGACCGTCATCAACGACGCGTACAACGCGTCCCCGGACTCGACCGCAGCGGCGCTGCGAACCCTGGCGCAGATCGTGCGTCCGGGGGAGCGCGCCGTGGCCGTGCTCGGCGAGATGAGCGAGCTCGGCGAGTTCGCGACGGAGGAGCACGACCGGCTCGGCCGGCTCGTGGTCCGGCTCGGCATCGGCCAGCTCGTGGTCGTCGGCCGCGGCGCGATGCCGATCCACCAGGCCGCCACCCTCGAGGGATCGTGGGACGGCGAGTCCGTGTTCACCGAGGACGTCGACGAGGCCGTCCGCACCCTGCAGGCCATGCTCCGCCCCGGCGACGTGGTCCTCGTCAAGTCCTCGAACTCCGCCGGACTGCGCTTCCTCGGAGACCGACTCGGAGGAGTCACCGAATGATCGCGCTCCTGGTCGCCGGCGCCGTGTCGCTGGTGTTCACGCTGCTGCTCACGCCGCTCTTCATCAAGCTGTTCCACCGGCTCGGGTGGGGACAGTTCATCCGCGACGACGGCCCGCAGTCCCACCACACCAAGCGGGGGACCGCGACGATGGGCGGCATCGTCCTCATCATCGGCGCGGTGCTCGGGTACTTCGTCGGGCACCTCGTCGGGCGTGACTCGGTGACGCTGTCCGGCCTGCTCGTGCTCTTCCTGATGGTCGGGCTCGGGTTCGTCGGCTTCGTGGACGACTTCCTCAAGGTGCGCCGGCAGCGGAGCCTGGGGCTCGGCGGGTGGGCCAAGGTCCTCGGTCAGGTGATCGTGGGCGTGATCTTCGCCACCGTCGCCCTCGTGGTGCCCTCCGGCAACGGCAAGCCGCCCGCGTCGACGATGATCTCCGCGATCCGTGACGTCCCGTGGCTCGACTTCATGGCGCTCGGCACGGTCATCGGCACGATCCTGTTCCTCGCCTGGATCGTGCTGCTCACGGTCTCCACGTCGAACGGCGTGAACGTGGCGGACGGCCTCGACGGCCTCGCGACCGGCTCGAGCATCCTCGCGATCGGGTCATACGTGATCATCGGGTTCTGGCAGTCGAACCAGCAGTGCGGCAGCCCGCGGCTCGACGAGAGCTCCGCGCACGCTTGCTACACCGTGTCGAACCCGCTCGACCTCGCGGTCGTCGCCGCAGCCGTCGTCGGTGGCCTGATCGGCTTCCTCTGGTACAACACGTCCCCGGCGCAGATCTTCCTCGGCGACACCGGGTCCCTCGGCCTCGGCGGTGCCCTCGCCGGCCTCGCGGTGCTCAGCCGCACCGAGCTCCTGCTCGTCCTCATCGGTGGCCTGTTCTTCATCGTCACCGGGTCCGTGATCCTGCAGCGGG
>NZ_BACW01000560.1:0-16833 GCF_000333315.1 Curtobacterium sp. B8 | reverse complement strand
GACACGAGCTCAGCTCGCACCGCACCCGCACCAACCTCCGACCCGAACCGGTCGCCTCGACGACGTCGTCGACGGCCGTGCTCGACGCACCGACCGCGGAGCTGGCCCCGCAGGGCTGAGCTCGCGCGGGGCGCGTCGCGCTCCGCGCACACCGCGAACCGCCGGGAGGCCCGGTGCCGGTCCCAGGGGCCGGCACCGGGCCTCCCGGCGGCCGCGTCGCGTGTCTCAGCCGCGTCGACGACGGCTGGTCACCACCGGCGTCGCGGTGGTCTGCACCTTCGAGCCGGAGTAGATGTGCTCGATGTCCGCGGCGAAGTCCCGCATGATGACCGGTCGCTTGATCGTCAGCTTCGGGGTGAGGTGCCCGGAGGCCTCGGTCAGGTCGGTGTCGAGGATCGTGAACGACCGCACCGACTCCGCCCGCGAGACCCGCTGGTTCGCGGTGTCCACGGCCTCCTGCACGGCCTGGTGCACCCGCTCGTCGTACGCGGCCTCGTGCGGGCTGAGCACGGGGGAGATGCCCCGCGCCTCGCACCAGCCCGGGAGCATGTCGCGGTCGAGCGTCACGAGCGCCGCCACGAACGGCTTGCCCTCGCCGACGACGACCGCCTGCCCGACGAGCGGGTGCTCGCGGATCGCGTCCTCGAGCGGGGCCGGTGCGACGTTCTTGCCGCTCGCCGTGACGATGAGCTCCTTCGCGCGACCGGTCACGGTCAGGACGCCGTCGTCGTCGAGCCGCCCGAGGTCGCCGGTGCGGAACCAGCCGTCCGCGAAGGCCTTCTCGGTCGCCTCGTCGTTCCGCCAGTACCGGTCGAACACGTCGACGCCGCGGATCAGGATCTCGCCGTCGTCGGCGATCCGGACCTCGACGCCCGGGAGCGCCCGCCCGACCGTCCCGATGCGCAGCTCGCCGGCGCGGTTCACCGTCGCCGGGGCGGTGGTCTCGGTCAGCCCGTAGCCCTCGAGGATGAGGACGCCGATGGACCGGAAGAAGTGCGACAGCCGCGGCGAGAGCGGTGCGGAGCCGCTGACGGCGTAGCGCACGCGCCCGCCGATCGCGTCGCGCAGCTTGGCGTAGACGAGCTTGTCGAACAGGGCGAATCGCAGCCGGAGTCCGAGCGGGACCTTCCCCGACGTCAGCGCCTCGGAGTGCGCGACCGCGGTGGCGGCGGCCGCGCGGAAGATCCGGCCCTTGCCACCGAGGTCGGCCTTCTGCTCGGCCGAGTTGTAGATCTTCTCGAAGACCCGGGGGACCGCGAGCAGGAACGTCGGTCGGAAGGTCGACACGGCCTTCATGAGGTCCTTCGTGTCCGGTTCGTGGCCGACCAGCACGCCGGCGGAGAGCGACATCGCCGCGATGAACCGCGCGAAGACGTGGGCCATCGGGATGAACAGCATGGTGGACGATCCCTCGGCGATGACCTCGGGCATGGCCTCGGACGCGCCCTCGACGGTGCCCGTGAAGTTGTCGTGGCGGAGCACGCAGCCCTTCGGGCGCCCGGTCGTGCCGGACGTGTAGATGATCGTCGCGTCGTCGTGCCCGTGCACGGTCGCCGTGCGGGCGTCGAGGTCCTCGTCGCTGACGTCCTCGCCGAGCCGGGCCAGGTCGTCGAGCCCGCCGCCGTCCATCGTCCAGTGCTGGCCGAGGTGCGGGAGGTCCGGCGCGATGCCGGCGACGCGGCGGGCGTGCTGCTCCTGCTCGACCACGATCGCCACGGCCTCGGAGTCGGAGAGGATCCAGCGGATCTGGTCGGGCGAGCTCGTCTCGTACACCGGCACGGAGACCAGGCCGGCGGTCCACACGGCGAAGTCGACGAGCGTCCACTCGAGGCGGGTGCGGGACAGGATCGCGACGTGCGCGCCCGGCTCGAGGCCGGCGGCCACGAACCCCTTCGCGATCGCGCGGACGCGGGCGAGGGTCTCGGCGGCGGTGATCGGCGTCCAGGTGTCGCCGTGCCGTTCGGCCAGGATCGGTCGGTCCGGCGTGAGCCGCGCACGCTCCGTGAGGAGCCGGGCTGCCGAGCCGTGGTCCGGCGCGACGGGACCGGCGCCGGGACGTGCAGCGTGCCTCCCGGCCGGTGTCGCGGACGGCGACGCGCCCGCCGGAGCCGCGGCAGACTGCGTGGTGGGTTCGGTGCTGGTCGCGGCGGTGCCCTGTTCGGCGGCGGCGCTGGTGAGGCGCTCGGGTCGCTGATCGTTCACGGTGACTCCCTCGTCGGCCGGTTCGATTCGAGTGCACCTCATCGTCGAGGTGACACTGCCAGCATAGGGGCGCACGCCGGGCGTTCCGTGTGGACGGAACCGTGCGTTCGGTGTGGACACGGCGAACCGGTAGGCTCGTGGACCGTGCACGCCATCGGAATCGACATCGGGGGCACCAAGATCGCGGGAGCGGTCGTCACGGAGCTCGGCGAGATCCTCGCCGAGGACCGCGTCGCCACGAACGCTGCGGACCCGGACGCCATGCTGGACGACGTCGTGGCGATGGTCACGCGCCTCCGCGCCTCGCACGAGGTCGGCGCGGTGGGCGTCGCGGCCCCCGGGTTCATCGACGCCTCGCAGTCGATCGTCTACTACACGCCGAACATCCGCTGGCGGAACGAACCCCTGCGGCAGAAGCTCCAGCAGCGCATCGGCGACCTGCACATCACGGTCGACAACGACGCGAACGCCGCGGGCTGGGCGGAGTTCCGCTTCGGTGCAGGTCGGCTCGTGTCCGACATGACCATGCTCACGATCGGTACCGGCGTCGGCGGCGCGATCGTCACCGAGGACCGGCTCTTCCGCGGGGGCTTCGGCACCGGCGGCGAGATCGGCCACCTCCGCATCGTGCCGAACGGCCTGCCCTGCGGCTGCGGCGCCCGTGGGTGCATCGAGCAGTACGGCTCCGGCCGCGCCCTGCAGCGCATGGCGAACGACGTTGCGGACGCCGGCGGCATCGGGTCCGCCCTCGCCGACGCACGCGAGCAGAACGGCGGTCACCTCGACGGGAAGATCGTCGGCGACCTGATCCTGGCCGACGACCCGGGTGCCCTCGCGGCCCTGCGGCGGCTCGGCCGACACCTCGGTGAGGCATGCGCCTCGCTGTCCGCCGTGCTCGACCCGCAGCTGTTCGTCTTCGGCGGCGGCGTCGCGAGCGCGGGGGACCGGCTGCTCGAGCCGATCAAGCAGGCCTACCTCGGCAACCTGCCGGCACGCGGCTACCACCCGGAGCCCGACTTCGTCATCGCCGAGCTCGTCAACGACGCCGGGGTCGTCGGGGCCGCCGACCTCGCCCGGATCCACGCCCGGACGGCGTAGGGTCGGGCGCACCCCACCCCCTCGGAGTCATCGATGACCTACTGGCTGCTGAAGAACTTCGTGCTCGGCCCGCTCATCCTCACGCTCTTCCGGCCGTGGGTCATCGGGCGCGAGCACGTGCCCGCCAAGGGCCCCGTCATCTTCGCCTCGAACCACATCTCCTTCATCGACTCGGTGATCCTGCCCGCGGTGCTCGACCGCCGCATCTCGTTCCTCGCCAAGAGCGACTACTTCACCGGGCGAGGGCTCAAGGGCTGGGCGACGAAGACGTTCTTCAACGCGATCGGTCAGCTGCCCATCGACCGCTCCGGCGGCAAGGCGTCCGAGGCGTCGCTCCGCACCGGCCTCCAGGTCCTCGCCCGCGGTGAGCAGCTCGGCATCTACCCCGAGGGCACCCGCAGCCCCGACGGCAAGCTGTACCGCGGTCGCACCGGCATCGCCCGGATGATCCTCGAGGGCCGCGTCGTCGTCGTGCCGGTCGCCATGGTCGGCACGCGTGAGGTCCAGCAGATCGGGCAGCGGTTCCCGAAGTTCAAGCGCGTGGGCGTGGTCTTCGGCAAGCCGCTCGACTTCTCGCGCTTCCAGGGGTTCGAGACCGACCGCTTCATCCTCCGCAGCGTGACGGACGAGGTCATGCACGAGCTCGCCGGGCTGAGCCGCCAGGAGTACGTCGACGTCTACGCGACGAGTGTCAAGGAACGCGCGAGCTCCGCACGCGAGCAGGTCATGAAGGAGCGGGGCGGCACCTCCGGACGGTAGGCTCGTACGGTCCGGCAACCCGGCCGGACGGCGGGTCCATGACCGGAGAAGCGGTCGTCCGACCGGCCGCGAGCCCAGAACACCGAGGTAACGCCTTGTTCGAGTCGACCGACTTCGTCGCCCTGCAGGATCCGGACGTCATCGAGGGGCTCGACCATTGGCGCACGCTCCCGATCAAGCAGCAGCCGACGTGGCCGGACCCCGCCGCCGCCGAGGCCGCCTCGGCCGAGATCGCGACGCTCCCGCCGCTCGTGTTCGCGGGCGAGGTCGACAAGCTGCGCGACCGTCTCGCCGCCGCGGCCCAGGGCAAGGCATTCCTGCTGCAGGGCGGTGACTGTGCGGAGACCTTCGCCGGTGCCACCGCGGACTCCATCCGCGACCGCGTCAAGACCATCCTGCAGATGGCGGTCGTGCTCACCTACGGCGCCTCGATGCCGGTCATCAAGATGGGGCGCATGGCGGGGCAGTTCGCCAAGCCGCGCTCGAGCGACTTCGAGACCCGCGGCGACGTCACGCTGCCCGCCTACCGCGGGGACATCGTCAACGGGTACGACTTCACGCCGGAGAGCCGGCAGGCCGACCCCCGTCGTCTCGTGCAGGGCTACCACACCGCTGCGTCGACGCTGAACCTCGTGCGCGCCTTCACGCAGGGTGGCTTCGCCGACCTGCGTCAGGTGCACTCGTGGAACAAGGGCTTCGCGTCGAACCCCGCGAACGCCCGGTACGAGCACCTCGCGAAGGAGATCGACCGCGCCATCCGCTTCATGGACGCCTGCGGTGCGGACTTCGACGAGCTGAAGCACGTCGAGTTCTACGCCTCGCACGAGGGGCTGCTCATGGACTACGAGCGCCCGATGACCCGGATCGACTCCCGGTCCGGCCAGGCCTACGACACGTCCGGGCACTTCATCTGGATCGGTGAGCGCACGCGTGACATCGACGGTGCGCACGTCGACTTCCTGTCGCGCGTCCGGAACCCGATCGGCGTCAAGCTCGGCCCGACCACCTCGGTCGACGACATGAAGGCCCTGGTCGAGAAGCTCGACCCGAACCGCGAGCCCGGCCGCCTGACGTTCATCACCCGCATGGGCGCCGGCAAGATCCGCGACGAGCTGCCGAAGCTGCTCGAGGCGATCAAGGGCATGGACGCCAACCCGCTCTGGGTGACCGACCCGATGCACGGCAACGGCCTCACGACCCCGACGGGCTACAAGACCCGCCGCTTCGACGACGTCGTGGACGAGGTCCTCGGCTTCTTCGAGGCGCACCGGGAGGTCGGCACGTACCCGGGCGGCATGCACGTCGAGCTCACCGGCGACGACGTGACGGAGTGCCTCGGCGGCTCCGAGCACATCGACGAGGCCACGCTCGCGACCCGGTACGAGTCCCTGTGCGACCCGCGGCTGAACCACATGCAGTCGCTCGAGCTGGCGTTCCTCGTCGCCGAGGAGCTCGGGGCGCACCCGCACACCGCGCGCTGAGCGCGGCGCGCGTGCCGCGCGGCGCGGCCGAGTCTCGCGGTGAGCGACCGTTTTTGCGCTCGTGAGCACGAGACCCGTCGCTGTGAGCGAGACTCGCCCCCGCAGGCACGAGACTCGCCTCGCCGCGCGTGCGTGCGTGCGCGCGTGCGTACCGGCCGGGAGGCGCGGTGCGGGCTCGCGCCGTGCCTCCCGGCCGGTGGGCGGCCCGGTCGCGGCCGCGGCCGCGGGCACGAGTCTCGCGGTGAGCGACACGTCTCGCGCTCGCGGCCACGAGCAATGTCGCTGTCTGCGAGACTCGGCGCAGCGCACGCGAGACTCGCCGGCGCCGCGCCCCTACTGCTCGTAGGCGAGCGTGATGGTGTCGCCGCGGTGCACGGTGGTGCCCGCGGGCGGGTCCGTCCCCGTCACCGGGAGTGTGGCTTTCCAGTCGTAGAAGCCGCACAGGATGTTCGTGCAGTCCGGGACGGAGACCTTCAGCCCGAGGCCCTCGAGGGTGCTCGTCGCGTCGTTGATCGTCTTGTCGTGGACGTCCGGCAGCTGGATCGGCGCCGGCCCCCGCGACACGACGACGTCGACCGCCGAACCCTGCACCGCGGGGTCGTCGGCGACGCTCGCGGAGATGATCTGGCCCTCGGGCACCTGGTCGTCGTACTTCTGGTCCTGGGAGCCGAGTCGCAATCCAACGCCCTCGAGCGTCGCACCGGCCTCGTCCACGGTCTTGCCGACGACGTCGGGCACCGGTCCGAGCGACACCGTGAGCGTCACGGTCCCGCGCTCCGCGTAGGTGGTGGCCGTGCCGAGGTCGACGGGCCCGGAGGCGTCGCGCCCGGTGGCGGCGATCACGGTGTCCTTCGCGGCGTCGGCCGAGAACTGGTAGCGGTTGTCCTGCAGTTCGAAGTCGTCGTCGAGCGCGGCCGTGACGGTCGACTCGGGCTGCCCGATGATGGCGGGCAGCGTGATCATCCGCGGCCCGTTCGACACGACGAGCTGCACTGCGGTGCCCTTCTGGACCTCGCGCTCCGCCGCGGGCTTCGTCGCCGAGACCTCGCCCTTCGCGATGACCGCGTCGAAGCGGCGCGCGGTGGTGGCGGCCGTGCGGAGTCCCTGGGCCTCGAGGAGCTGGCGTGCCTGGGTGACGCTCTTGCCCGCGACCTCGGGGATGCGGACGTTGCCGAGCGGACCGGGGCCGTACACCCACCCGATCGTGCCCGCGACGAGGGCGAGCAGGACGATGACCGCGAAGACGATCCACCCGCGCTTCCGGCGCTTGGCCGACTTGTCGGCGAGGCGCTGTGCGGCGGGGGAGAGGGCGCCCGGCTGCGAGCCCGTCCGCCGGGGTCCGGGCTGGTTGCGACCACGACCGACGGGTGCGGCGCCCGCGGACCGGTCGATCACGGTGGTGGCGTCCGCGGTGTCGTCCTCCGGTGCCGAGCCGACCGACGACGGCGTGCGGGCGGCCGGGCCCTCGGAGGGCAGGATCGCGGTGGCGTTCTCCGGCCGGAGCACGGCGGTGCGGTACTGCCCGGTCGCGCGCTGCAGCCCGCCGGACATGTGGTCGAGCATCTCGCGGGCGTCCGCCGGCCGGTCACCGGGGTTCCGAGCGGTCGCCCAGGCCACGAGCTCGTCGAGCTCGAGCGGGACGCCGGGGATCGACGCGCTCGGCGGCGGCACGGTGTCGTTCGCGTGCTGGTACGCGATCTGCATCGGCTGGTCGCCCTTGTACGGCTGCTCGCCGGTGAGCATCTCGTAGAGCATGATGCCGAGCGCGTAGATGTCGCTGCGGGAGTCCGCCGCACCCCGCGTGACGAGCTCGGGGGAGAGGTAGGCGATGGTGCCGAGGAGCGCGGCGCCCGTGGCCGTGTTCGCCGTCGTGGCGCGGGCGAGACCGAAGTCGCCGAGCTTGATGCGGCCGTCGTCGGCGAGCAGGACGTTCTCGGGCTTGAGGTCGCGGTGCACGATCCCGGCGCGGTGGGCGGATGCCAGCCCGGCGAGGACGGCGCGGAGGATGTCGGTCGCCTGCTCGGGCGTCAGGGCGTGGTGTTCCTGGAGGAGGTCCCGCAGGGTGATGCCAGGGATGTACTCCATGACGATGTAGGCGGTGTCGTCCTCGGCACCCTGGTCGTACACGCCCACGAGGTTCGGGTGCGACAGCCGTGCGGCCGAACGGGCTTCCTGGATGAAGCGTTCGCGGAACGCCTGGTCGTCGGCTAGGTGCCCGTGCATGATCTTGATCGCCACGCGGCGCTCGAGTCGGACGTCGGTCGCGAGGTAGACCGTCGCCATGCCGCCGCGGGCGATCCGCGAGCGCACACGGTACCGGCGGTCGATCATGCGACCGATCATCGGGTCCGTGGCGTTCGTGGTCATCTGCGGCATTCTACGAATCCGGACCGCACAGGCCCGCCGTGACGCTCCGACCGTTACCCGATCTCGATCTCAGGGATGAGACTGCCGGGTCGACGGCGCCGCGGTCGGGGCAGGCCGGCGTGGCCGATCGTGGGCGTCAGAGGGAGGCGAGCCAGGTCTCGGCGGGGCCGCCCCACTTCGCGTACGCCGTGGGGTAGGCCGAGACCTGGACGGCCTGGGCGGCGTCGGTGACGCTCATCGAGGACCAGCCGCGCACGTCGAGCAGGCCGCGCGTGTGCCCGGGGTTGCCGAGGAAGAACCGCTTCGCGGCCGTCGCCGGGTCCTGCAGGGACGTCTTGCTGCCCCAGCCCTGGCTCGGGCGCTGCTGGAACAGGCCGACCGAGTCGCGGTCGCCGTCCGCGAGGTTCCGGAGGCTCGACTCCTGCATCGCGGCGGCGAGGGCGACGACGAGCCCGCGCTGCGGCACGCCGAGCGACCGGCCGACGCTGACGATCGTCGCCGCGTTCCGCCACTGCTCGGCGCTCAGTGTCGTGGAGGATCCCTTGACCGAGGTGGACACCGCAGCGCCCGTGGACGCTCCCGGCAGCACGAGGGTCTTGCCCGCGTAGATGGTGCTCGTGTAGGTCAGGCCGTTGGCGGCGAGCAGCGCCTTCACGGAGACGTGGTGCTCGGCGGCGATCGACGCGATGGTGTCGCCGGTGCTGATCTTCACGCTGCCGCTCGACGCGGTCGCCGTGCTCGTGGACACCACCGGTCGCGGGGAGGACGGAGCCGCCTGGTGCGCGGACGGCACCCGGAGGGTCTGCCCGGGGTAGATCACGCTGCGCTGCGAGAGGTTGTTCGCGCCGAGCAGCGCCGACGTCGACACGCCGATGCGCGCCGCGATGCCCGAGACGGTGTCCCCGGAACGGACGTGGTAGCTGCTCGTGGTGCTCGTCGACGTCGTCGTGGCGGTCCGCGCGGGCGCCCGGTGCACCGCGGGCGCGCTCGTCAGGTGGAGCGTCTGGCCCGGGTGGATGATCGTGTTCCAGCCGAGGCCGTTCCGCACCAGGACCTCCTGCGCCGACAGGCCGTACCGGGCCGCGATGCCCGAGACCGTGTCGCCCTGACGGACGGTGTAGGTCGTCGGCGCCTGGGAGACCGCGGCCACCGTCGTGACCCGCGTCGTGGCCGGCCGCGCGACGGCGGTGGCGAACACCGGCCGGTCGCCCTCGTTGCGGTCCTGGTCGACGTGGCGCTTGTTCCCCGCGCCCTCGTCGTCGTGCCGGGGCTCGGCGTGGGCGACGGGGCCGGTGAGGCCGGCCGTCACCGCGATCGTGCCCGCGAGGACGATGGGCACGGTCGCGAAGCGGGCCGATCGAGCGCGGCGGGCGGCCTCGTCTGCAGCGTTGTCCACGGTGGTCTCCTGTCCTCGGTGAGCCGCGTGCGCGTGTGCGCACTCACAGGTGGCTCCACGCTGACACGGGCTGAGTCCCAAGTCAACCAGAGAGTCGGATGTTGCGCGTGTGACTCGTGTGACGAGCGAGGTGCGTGGCACGACCCCATCACTCTGGCAACATGGGGCGGGTGAGTCCTGCACCCACTGACGACGCGACCCTGTCCGAACGCTGGCTGACGGTCCCCGACCTCGTCGACCTGCTCGGCGTGACCCCCGGCCGGATCCACCGGCTCTTCGAGCAGAAGACCCTCCTGCCTGCGCGGGTGGACGGCGTGCTCAAGGTGCCGAGCGAGTTCCTCGACGGCACCGAGCCGCTCCCGGAACTCCGGGGCACGCTCATCGTGCTGGGCGACAACGGCTTCTCCGACGACGAGGCGGTCCGCTGGATGCTCGCCGTCGACGACGCCATCGGCGACTCGCCGATCAACGCGCTCCGCGCGGGCCGCAAGGCCGAGGTCCGCAGGATCGCCCAGTCGCTGCTCTAGTGGCGACCCACTGACGGACTGGAGGCGCGGTGCGGGCCCGCCCCGTGCCTCCCGGCCGTCGACCGACTGCGTCGACTACGCGACGCGGCGGATGACCGTGTCGGCCAGCGACGCGAGCTGCTCCCGCGCGGACGGGGTGAGCGGTGCGGCGTCGAGCGCTGCCTTCGCACGCTGCACGTGGCGGTCGATGGACCGCTCGACCGCGGCGACGGCACCCGAGTCGGTGAGGGTGGCGCGGAGCATCTGCACCTGACCCTCGTCGAGGTCCGGGTCGCCGAGGAGCTCGTCGAGCAGCTGGCGCGGACCGGGCGGGAGGGTCTTGCGGGCGCTCGCGATGAGGACGGTGCGCTTGCCCTCGCGGAGGTCGTCGCCGGCCGGCTTGCCGGTGATCTCGGGATCGCCGAAGACGCCGAGCATGTCGTCGCGCAGCTGGTAGGCCACGCCGAGGGGGAGTCCGAACGAGCGCAAGCCCTCGAGCTGCGACTCGCTCGCCCCGGCGACGAGCGCGCCGATGACGAGCGGGGCCTCGACCGAGTACTTCGCCGACTTGAAGACGATGACCCGCTGGGCCCGGAGCAGGTGTTCGCTCTCGTCGATCGCGGGCCAGGCGGTCTCCTCGTGCACGTCGAGGTACTGCCCCGCGGTGACGTCGAGACGCATGGCGTGGAACTCCTGACGGACGATGCGCGCCCGTGCCGGGTCGAGGAGCGCGAGACCCTCGTCGAACACCGCGTCGCTCAGGGAGAGCAGCAGGTCGCCGAGCAGGAGCGCCGAGTTCGTGCCGTACTGCGCGCGGTCGCCCGTGAAGCCCGAGTCGCGGTGGAGCGCCTCGAACCGACGGTGCACGGCCGGGCGGCCACGACGGGTGTCCGACCGGTCCATGATGTCGTCGTGCACGAGGGCCGCGGCGTGGAAGACCTCGAGCGCAGCGGCCACGGTGACGATCGCTTCGGCGGTGGTCTGGCGGGAGCCCTCGGCCAGCGGGTCGAACGAGCCGGACCGACCGGCGACGGACTGCCAGCCCCAGTAGCAGAACAGGGCTCGGAAGCGCTTGCCGCCGGACAGCAGGTCCCGCGCGTACTCGTCGAACGGGGCGAGGTCGGGGCTGATCGCGAGGAGCCGTTCACGCTGCTCGTCGAGGGCCCGTTCGATCCGTGCGGAAACGAGGTCCACTAATCGCGTACTCTCAGCCACACTCCCTACCCTAGTGGAGCGGTCGGGACGTAGAATCGGCCAACCAAAACCTTGCGTCGATCCCAAGAACAAGAGGGAACACAGATGCCACTCTCGGAGCAAGAGCAGCGCCTCCTCGAGGAGATGGAGCGCAGCCTCTACCAGAACGACTCCGACTTCGTCGCGCGCGTGACGCGGCGCCAGGGCCGTCCGACCTACACGTCGATCGCGCTCGGGGTGCTGGCGGCTCTCGCCGGCGTCGCCGTCGTCATCGTCGGGCTGGTCATCCGCCAGCCGCTCATCGGGATCCTCGGGTTCGTGATCATGCTCGCCGGCGTGTTGTTCGCGCTGCGGCCGGGCATGCGCGCGCCGAAGGCGAAGCCGGGTCGGACGCCGAAGTCCCCTGGTTCGCGGGGGTCGCGGCCGTCGTCGTCGGGCGGGTCCTTCATGGACCGCATGAACGAGCGCTGGGACAAGCGCAACGAGCAGGGGCAGTAGCTCCTCCACACGCCTCCACGGGGTCGGTCCTTCGGGACCGGCCCCGTTCTGCGTTCCCGGGGTCCGCCCGTCCTCGGCTTCGGTCTCGGGGCCCTGGGTCGGGGTTCGTCGGGTTGGTAGGGGCTCGCTGCGACGCGCCGGAGTGGGTTGGTCGCAGGACGTGCCGCGTGCGGGGCGCACTGGTCGCACCGATCGTCGGGCTGCTCCGAACCTGAGCGGCAGGTTCCGCGACCAGCGGCGGCGTGGGTCGAGTGTGGCGCGTCCGGGGCGTCCGGGGCGTCCGGGGCGTGCGGGGCGTGCGGGGCGGGGGCGTGCGGGGCGTCCGGCGGAGGGGTCGCGACACCCCGCGCGCGTGCTGTCGGGCGGTCGCGACGTGTCGCTCTGGGCGCGGTCGGGCGACGGCTCGTGACCGGCCGGCGGGGTGCGGGCGGGGTGTCGTGACCGGCCGTGGGCGATCGGAGGTGCCCGGCCGATGGGTCGCGACACCCCGCGCGCGTGCTCTCGAGCGGTCACGACGTGTCGCTCTGGGCGCGGTCGGGCGACGGCTCGTGACCGGCCGGCGGGGTTCCGGCGGGGTGTCGTGACCGGCCGCGGGCGGGACGAGCTGCCGGACGCCGCGGCCGGACGCGACCCCTCGCCGGACGTGAGCGGCGTGGCGAGGCCGAACCGCGCCTCCTGACCGCCACCGGGCTGCGAATCTCCTCCACTTCCCTCCACGCCCTCCTCGCCGTTCCACATCCCCGGGAATCCGGGCATCACAGCCGCAGAACACCGCGATCCACCCCGCCCCGACCGCCCCAGAACGGGGCACGAGGGCGATTTTGGGAGCGGAATCATGGCCGCGGGGAGGGGAGTGGAGTAAAGTGGGGCTCGCAACGGTCCGGTGGAGCGGAGGGGAGGCCCGACGTGCTGCTCGGTACCTACGCCCCGAAGCTCGACGAGAAGGGTCGCGTGATCCTCCCCGCCAAGTTCCGGGACGAGCTGTCCGGGGGGCTCGTGATGACCCGCGGGCAGGAGCGCTGCGTCGTCGTCTTCAGCGCGGACACGTTCGAGGAACTCCACGAGCGCATCCGCACCGCTCCGATGACGTCGAAGCGCACCCGGGACTACATGCGTCTGTTCCTCTCCGGAGCGAGCGCGGAGCAGCCCGACAAGCAGAACCGCGTCACGATCCCGCAGAACCTCCGCGACTACGCGGGGCTTGAGCGGGACCTGACGGTCATCGGCTCCGGTGACCGCGCCGAGATCTGGTCGACCCCCGCGTGGGAGGCCTACTACGCCGAGGTCGAAGAGGGCTTCGCCGACAACGACGAGGAGGTGATCCCGGGGATCTTCTGATCCGCGGATCGGGACTCCCAGCCGTGGTGCCCTGACGTCACTTCCCCGACGTCAGGTCGCATGGATGGGGATCCGGACCCGTGGCCCGGAAGGCACAGGGGCTGACATGGCCGATGCGACCGAACCGAACGACCAGCGGGAACGCTTCCCGCACACGCCGGTGATGCTCCAGCGCATCGTCGACCTGTTCACGCCGACGCTCGAGGGACCGGGCAAGGTCGTCGTCGACGCGACCCTCGGCATGGGCGGCCACTCCGAGGGGCTGCTCGAACGCTTCCCGGAGCTCACCGTGATCGGCCTCGACCGCGACACCGACGCGCTCGGCATCGCGGGCGACCGGCTGGCCCGCTTCGGCGACCGCGTCCGTCTCGTGCACACCGTGTACGACGGCATCGGCGAGGCGATCGAGGGCGAGGGCTTCACCGAGGTCGACGGCGTCCTGTTCGACCTCGGCGTCAGCTCGCTGCAGCTCGACCGGGCGGAGCGGGGCTTCGCGTACAGCCAGGACGCCCCGCTCGACATGCGCATGGACCGTACCGAGGGACAGACCGCGGCCGACGTCCTCGCGACCTACGACGAGGGCGAGCTGCGCCGCATCTTCCAGCGCTACGGGGAGGAGAAGCTGGCCGGCCGCTACGCCCGGGCGATCGTCGAGCGGCGTGCGACGAAGCCGTTCGAGATGTCGGGCGACCTGGTCCAGGTGCTGCACGATGCGACGCCGGTGGCGATCCAGCGCCAGGGGCACCCGGCCAAGCGCGTCTTCCAGGCCCTCCGCATCGAGGTGAACGCAGAACTCAGCGTCCTGGAGCGGGCGATCCCGGCGGCGCTCGACGCCATCGCGGTCGGCGGTCGCATCGTCGTCGAGTCGTACCAGTCGCTCGAGGACCGCATGGTCAAGCGCGAGCTGGCGGCCCGCACCACCTCGAGCGCCCCGGCCGGCCTGCCCGTCGAGCTGCCCGAGCACCGCCCCACGTTCCGCCTCGTCGTGAAGGGCGCGGAGCTCGCCGACGAGGCCGAACGGGCCGCCAACCCCCGAGCCATCCCCGTGCGCCTGCGCGCGGCCGAACGGATCCGGAAGTGACATGAGCACGAACCTCGCACTCGTCGACCCCGTCGTCCCGTCCAGCGCGCCCCGCCCCGCACGGCAGGACCGCCCCGAGCTCGTCGAGGTCGCCCCGAGCAAGGCCCAACGCCGGGCCCGTCCCCGGATCGCGTACGCCGTCGTCGCGGTGTCGGCGCTTCGCGTGCTGCTCCTCGCGCAGCTCGGCATCAGCATGGTGCTGAGCCAGGGCGCCTACACGCTGAACTCCCTCGACGCGCAGCAGACCAAGCTCGCACGGACCCAGCAGTCGCTCTCCGAGGAACTCCGGGTGCTCGACTCGCCGCAGAACCTGGCGCGGAACGCCCAGGGCCTCGGCATGATCGCGAACTCCACGCCGGTGTACCTCGACCCGAAGACCGGTCGCGTGTACGGCACCCCCACCCCGGCGAAGGCCGACGAGGGGACCGCGAGCACGCAGAACCTCGTGCCGAACTCCCTGCTGCAGGACGTGCCGCTGGTCACGAAGGGCGCGAGCAAGGACGGCACCGCGACGGACGGCACCGCGAAGGGCAGCACCGCGAAGGACGGCACCGCGAAGGGCGGCGCGGCGAAGGACAGCGCGGCGAAGAACGACGCCACCGCGACGGACGCTGAGAAGACCAGCGGCGCCAGCGCGTCGGACGGGGCATCCCCGAAGTCCTCCGTAGAGTCCGACCCGAACCAACTGCAGGCACCCACCACCCGGTGATCAGCGGGCTGGGGCCGACCACCGCCCGGTGACCGACGGGCCGGCTCGGCCACCGCTCGGTGACCACGGCTGGTGCCGACCACCCGGAAGGACCGCGCCGCGTGACGAAGACGATCCGCAACCGCCGACTGCGCTACAGCGTCGTCATGATCGCCGTGATCGCGCTCGTGGCGGTGTTCGTCGTCCGGCTCGTCGACATCCAGGTGGTGCAGGCCGCCGACCTCGACAAGGCGTCCGAGGCGAAGCGGAGCATCCCGGTCACCGTCTACGGCGACCGCGGCGCGATCGTCGACCGGAACGGCGTCGAACTCGCCGACAGCGTCACGCGGTACAACATCACGACGGCGCCGCGGCTGGTCTCGAAGTTCCAGGGCAAGCTCGGCGGCACACGGGTCAAGCACGTCAGCGTCGACACCGCGTTGGGCGCCCTCGTCGAGGCCTCAGGGGGTGACCTGAAGACCATGCGGCAGAACATCGCCGCGGATCCGGAGTCGGACTTCGCGTACCTCGTCAAGGGCCTCGACGTGAAGCACTACGAGGCGGTCGTCGCGCTGCAGATCCCGTGGGTCTACGCCGTGCCGCAGTCCGCCCGTGTGTACCCGACGGGCGCGACCACGGGGAACGTCACCGGCTTCATGGGGACCGACGGCGCCCAGGCCGGCCTCGAGTACGCGTACGACAAGTGCCTCGCCGGCACGAACGGGTCACAGACGTACGAACGCGGCGCGGACGGCGTCCAGCTCCCCGGTTCGACCGTGACGACGAAGCAGGCGAAGGACGGCGGCACGCTCGAGACGACCATCGACAGCGACCTCCAGTACATGGCGGACCAGACGATCGCGTCGGCGGCGAAGCAGCTGCAGGCGCAGTCGGCGACGGCGACGGTCACGAACGCGAAGACCGGCGAGCTGCTCGCGGTCGCGGACTGGCCGACGGTCGACCCGAACAACGTCGACGGCACCACCGACAAGGGTGCCTTCGGGTCCCGCGCGATCACGGACACGTACGAGCCCGGTTCGACGATCAAGGCCGCGATCGCCGCCGCGCTCATCGACCAGGGGAAGTCGAGCCCGACGGACGGCACCACCGTCCCGTACTCGCGCACCTTCCCGTGGGGCGGCTCGATCCACGACGCCGAGTACCACGAGACCGAGAAGCTCACGCTCACCGGGATCCTGCAGGACTCCTCGAACGTCGGCATCACCGAGCTCGGTGAACGTCTGACGGCGCAGCAGCGCTACGACTACATGAAGAAGTTCGGCCTGTTCGAACCCGAGTCCGCGATCGACTACCCGGGCCAGCCGGGCATGCGGTACGGCTCCAGCCCGCAGTGGGACGAGCAGACCGGCATCAACTCGATGTTCGGCCAGGGCATCTCCACGACCGCGCTGCAGGTCGCGAGCATCTACCAGACGCTCGCGAACCAGGGTGTCCGGATCCCGCTGCACTTCGTCAAGGGCTGTGTGACGGCCGACGGCAAGACGATCGACGCGCCCGACGTGCAGCCCGAGCGCGTGGTGTCCGCCAGCGCCGCGCAGCAGACGGTCGGGATGCTCCAGAGCGTCGTCCGCGGCGGCACGCTCAACGGCATGGAGCCGATCTCGGGCTACAACGTCGCGGCGAAGACCGGCACCGCCGAGGTGGCCGAGGGGTCCGGTGGCTACGGCGGTCAGCGCATCATCTCGGTGGCCGGAATGGCACCCGCCGAAGACCCCCAGTATGTTGTCACGGTGACGTTCACGAAGCCGCAGACGAGCAAGTTCTCGTCCGGAGCGGCTCCGGCGTTCCGAACCCTCATGTCCCAGGTGCTCGAGAAGTACCGAGTAACCCCCTCCGCGTCCGAGGCGAAGCTGTACCCGTCCACGTGGTGAGGAAGAAGGAGCACTTGTCCGCACGGATCCCCCCGGTCCTCCGACCCGAACACCCCACCCCCCGATCGGTCGCCGAACTGGCGAACGGCTTCGGGCTGCGCGTCGTCGGCTCGGTCGACGGTGTCGAGACCACGGGTGTCACCCTGAGCGCTGCCGAGGTGCAGCCCGGTGACCTGTTCGTCGGTGTGCACGGCGCGAACCGCCACGGAGCCCAGTTCGCGACCGAGGCCGCCGAGCGCGGTGCCGTCGCGGTGCTGACGGACGCGGACGGTGTCGCCCTGGTCGAGCCGTCCGGGCTCCCCGTGCTCGTGGTCGACGACCCGCGGGCCGCGC
>NZ_BACW01000561.1:0-2354 GCF_000333315.1 Curtobacterium sp. B8 | reverse complement strand
CGGACAGCTGGTCGGCGGCGGCGCGCATCGTCGGCCAGTCCGAGTCCGACCCCATGATGATCGAGACGAGCGGCTGGACGGGGGCTGCGGTGTCGGTCACGCGTCGAGCCTAGCCGAGCAGCACCCGCCGCCACCCGTCGCCGTCGGTGCCGATCGTGCGCTCGCCGGCGACCCACGACGCCGCGCCCGGGTCGGCCGTGCCGCGGTCCACGGCCGCGACGACCGCGGCTCGCCAGGCGGACGGGTCGTCCGGCACGGCGACGACACCGTGGGCGGCGGCCTCGGCGTAGGAGGGCCTGTCCGACACCACCGCGGGCAGCCCGAGCGCGACGTACTCGAGCGCCTTGAGGTCGCTCTTCGCCCGGTTGAACTCCTCGTCGCGCAGGGGCGCCACGCCCGCACGCCACCGCTGCCGGTGGTCGACGAGCCAGCGGGCGAACGCCGGGTAGTGGCCGTCCGGTACCTCGACCCGGCGGTACCAGTCCGCGTCGTCCTCGGCGACACCGATCACCTCGAGCCGTACCGGACGGCCGTCCGACGCGACGAGGTCGGTGAAGACGTCCCGCAGGAGTTCCAGGTCGGCGGCGTGCGTGAGCGTCCCCATGTACAGCACACGGTGCTCGTCGGCGGGGAGGGGGCCGGTGTCCACGACGGGTCCTGGTGCCCACAGCGTCGGGTCGAGGGCGTTCCGGACGACGACGACCTCGCGGGCGATCGGTCGCACGACCTCGGCGAGCTCGGTCGTGCTCACGACCACGACGTCGGCACCCCGGACCAGCGCGTCGATGGAGGCGAGTCGGTCGGGGTCGTACTCGGCGCGGGCCAGTCGCTCCCGGCCGGACGCCGTGAAGAAGTCGTCGTCGACCTCTGCGACGACCCGGACACCGCGGGCGTGCGCCGCGTCGAGGAACGGCCCGACCGACGCTCGCGGGAGGATGTCCCGCTGCACGAGCACGACCGCGTACGTGGTGTCGTCGGTGCCGTCGACGAATCCCGCCGGGTCGACCTGCCGGACGGTCGCGGTCCCCGCGGCGGCGAGGTGCTCGGTACGGCGGACCACCCGGACGTGCGCGGACGCGGGGTGGGCGCCGTGCGCGCCGGCGACGACGTACCCGACGACCGGGAGCGGCGCGGAGCCGGACCCCGTGGCGGGTGCCGTGCGGGTCAGGGAGCGACGGAGGCGGCGGGCGGCCCGGCGGACGAGATCACGCGGCATGGGACCATCCTCCCGTACCTCAGCGCACGCGGACGGTGCGGCACCCCAGCGAGCGGTCCCCTCCGGAGCCGACGCCGAGGGCCGTGAGGCACACCGACCGACTGCCCGACGCCACGGTCACCGTGCCGGAGAGTCCGTGCGCGGGCCCGGCCCCGTGCGCGCGGTCGACGTCCGTGCGGCGTGCGTCGGCGACGAGCGTGCCGACGGTGCGACCGCCGGCGGTGACGCGCACGCGGAGCGCGCGGGAGGTGTCGTCGCGGTCGAACGTCCAGCCGCGGACGGCCACGCGTCGGTGGCTCGGCGACGTCACGGCGTCGAGGCGCCCGGTCGGTGCGACCGCGGGCACGGTGACGGTCCGGCACGGGTCGGCGGTGGTGTCCGCGCCGGCTCCGACGTTCCGTGCGACGGCGCAGACCCGGTGCTTCCCCGGCGTGGTCGGTACCACCCCGGCGTACCCGTGTTCCCGTCCGACACCCCACTGCGCCGCGACGTCCGTCCGGGTGGCGTCCGCGGTGAGGGTCGCGGCGGTGCGGCCGTCGACGGTGACGGCGACCGACAGCGCGGTGTCCGGCTCGTCGCCGTCGAAGGCCCACCCGGTGACGGCGACGCCCGCCGAGGCGGTCGCCACGCGCTCGAGCGATCCGTACGGGTCGGCGCGGTAGGCCCGTGCCGGCTGCGCTGCCGCCGCGCCGAGCTGGGCCTTCGCCACGAGGGTCTGCGCGAACGACGAGAACCACGTGCCCGCTGCCGGTCCGCCGTTGCACGTGCCGTCGCTGGCCCCCGGCGTCTTGACCCAGAGCAGTGCGTCGAGGGCGGTGCCGTCGGAGACCACGCGCGGCGAGGTCCCGAGGCCGGCGCCTGGTCCGTTGCACCAGGTCCCGCGCCAGCCCTGCCCGTTCCTGGAGGTGTCGATCACGTAGTGCGCTCCCCCGGTCGCCGCGGACAGCTTCTCGGCGTAGGCCTGCTCCTGTGCGGTCGGGTAGTAGTTCGCGACGTTCGTGAAGAACCCGCGGGCCTCGGCGACGCCCGCGCGGCGCAGGCGGTCGGCCATCGTCGCGACCGGCTGCCAGTTGGAGTTCCCCGCGTCGAGGTACGACGGCACCCCGGCGGCCGGAACGCGGCGACGGAGCGGCTGAGG
>NZ_BACW01000562.1:0-2035 GCF_000333315.1 Curtobacterium sp. B8 | reverse complement strand
CTCCTGACGGCGGTCGCCGCCGTCCTCGTCTGGTGCGGGCTGGCGCGCGCCCACCGGGGCCGCGTCGCGGCCTGACGGACTGGAGGCCCGGTGCGGGTGAGCAGACCCGCTCACCGGCCCCGGGCCTCCAGTCCGACCCCCGGCGCGTCGCGCCCGTCCTCCGACCCCCGCCACGTCGCGGCCGCTCTCCACACCCCGGCGCGTCGCGCCCGTCCTCCGGTACCGTGACGACACGCACCGCCGCGGACCCGCGGCCCGACCCACCAGGACCCGCCATGACGACGACCGACCGCACCCTCGACGGCCCGCACGGACCCCTGCGGATCCGCGTGCACACCGCGGACGGGTCGGCGCGTGCCGGACTCGTGTGGTCGCACGGCGGCGGGTTCGTGTCCGGTGACCTCGACATGCCGGAGTCGGTGCAGGTCGCCCGGGAGCTCGCATCGCGCGGCGTGACGACCGTCGAGGTCGAGTACCGCCTCGCGCCGAGCGACGAGCGTCCGGACGGCGTGCACTTCCCCGTGCCGCAGGACGAGGTGCGGCACGTCCTCGCGTCCGTCCGCGCAGACGTGTCGCTCGACACCGGCGGCCGTGACTGGTCGATCGGCGGCGCGAGCGCGGGTGCGTCGATCAGCGCGTCGGCCGCGCTCCGACTCGTCGCCGACGGCGCCGCCCCGCGGCAGGTGCTCCTCGCGTACCCGACGGTGCACGCCGAGCTGCCCGCCCCGTCCGACGAGCTCGCCGCGGCCGTGGTCGGCGTCGACCCGCAGCGGCGGTTCACGCCGGAGACGGTCCGCTCGATGAACGCGAACCACGCGGACGGCGTCACGGACGGGGTCTTCGCCGGTGGCGCGGACCTCACCGGGTTCCCGCCGACGTGCATCGTCGACTCCGAACGCGACGACCTGCGGGCGAGCGGCGCGGCGTTCGCCGAGGAGTTGCGTGCTGCCGACGTCACCGTGTCGTACGCGGTCGAGCCGGGGACGTTCCACGGGCACCTCAACGAGGAGGGGAGCGCCGCGGCCCTGGCGACGATCGACCGGTTCGCGGCGTTCCTCCTGGCGGACTGAGGCGGTCGCTCCGCCGGGCAGTCGGCACGGCTCCGCGAGGAGGCGTGCGCCGCTGCAGGGTCGGGCGTCGTGGTCGCAGCGCCGTGGTCGCGGCGCTGTGCTCGCGGCGTCGTGGTCGCAGCGCCGGCGCACCGCAGTCGTCAGGGGCGGAGCACGTCCCAGCGCCGGAGTACCACCCCGGTCGGGAACCGCTGCTCCTCCAGCAGCGCGAGCGACGCCGGACGTCGAACGCCGGAACGCGGGGGATCGAACAGCGGCCGACCGGCACCGAGCACCGCCGGGTGGGGAACAGCAGCAGCTCGTCGATCAGCCCGGCGTCGAAGAGCTGCGACGCGAGGTCCGCCCCGCCCACCCCGACGTCGCCCTCGGTCTCCTCGCGGATGCGCGCGAGCTGCTCGATCGCGTCCCCGTCCGACCCGATGACCCGCGTGTCGTGTCCGGCGCTCGTCCGCGTCCGCGACACGAGGACCTTCGGCTGCGCGACGTAGATCTCCGCGTACTCGCGCTCGACCGCGGAGAGCGAATCGTCCGACCGGGCGTCCGGCCAGTAGGGGTCCATCATGTCGCGGACCACCCGACCCTCGACCGAGAGGGTCATCCCCGCGGCTCGGCGGTTGAACTCCCGGTGGAGCTCCTCGTCGATGCGGACCCAGTCGGGGCCGTCGGGGCCGGAGTGCTCCCCGGGGGCGCGCTCGATGTAGCCGTCGACGGACACGTTCATCCAGTACACGAACCGTGCGGACACGGGGACTCCTTCGTCCGGGGTGGTGGCGGCGATGGTACGCGCACCGTGCGTCGGCCCGCACGGGCGCCGGCCGTCCGGCCCGCGGTCCCGCCGCCTCGCGCTCCAGTGCGCGCAGCACCGCACGCGCGCCGGCCGGCCCTTCGAGGAGGAAGACCACCTCCGGCTCGCGGTCCGCTGCGCGAAGCACGGCGGTCGCGGAGCCGCCGCGGATGGGAGGATG
>NZ_BACW01000563.1:0-20440 GCF_000333315.1 Curtobacterium sp. B8 | reverse complement strand
GACCTCACCCCGCACCTCGTCCGGCGGGCGCTGACGTCCCTGCGCGCCGAGCTCCGGTACCGCGAGCACCTGCTCAACGAGCGCGGGGCGAAGGACCTCGTCACCCTCGAACAGCGCGGCGACCCGGCCGCACCGCCCGCGCTCGTGATCGTCATCGACGAGTTCGCCGCCCTCGCCACCGAGATCCCGGAGTTCATCGACGGCGTGATCGACGTCGCGCAGCGGGGCCGGTCGCTCGGCCTGCACCTCGTCATGGCCACGCAGCGGCCGAGCGGGGTCATCAAGGACTCCCTCCGTGCCAACACGAACCTCCGCATCGCGCTCCGCGTCGCCGACCCCGTCGACAGCGAGGACGTGCTCGGGGTGTCCGACGCCGCCTTCTTCGACCCGGGGACGCCCGGTCGTGCCGCGGCGAAGACCGGGCCCGGTCGCGTGGTCGACTTCCAGACCGCGTACCTCGGCGGACGGTCCGACGACGCCGTCCACGAGTCCGACGTCGAGGTGCAGGACCTCCCGTTCGGCCCCGGCTCCGTCTGGCCGAGCGGCGTCCGAGCACCGAGTGACACCACCCGGAAGAAGGACATCGAGCGCCTCGCCACCACCATCGCGCGTGCCGCCGACGCCCGTGCGCTCGCGGTGCCGCGCAAGCCCTGGCTCGACCAGCTGCCCGACACGGTCGACCTCGCCGCACTCCCGGCGTCCGACGGGGCACGGCTCGTGGTCGGGACCGTCGACGTGCCGGAAGCGCAGCAGCAGACCCCCTTCGTCGTCGACCTCGACGTGGTCGGGAACCTCGCCGTCCTCGGCGCCGGCGGCACCGGCAAGTCCCAGGCGCTGCGCGCCCTCGCCGTCGCGGCCTCCGCGGTCGCGGACCGGTTCCCCGTGGAGATCACCGGACTCGACTTCGGCGGTGGCGGGCTGAGCGTGCTCGAGGGGCTGCCCACCGTCGGCACCGTCATCAGCGGGCCGGACGACGAACGCATCACGCGCCTCCTGGCCGACCTCAGCGCGACCATCGCGGACCGCTCGACCCGCTTCGCCGCCGCCCGAGCGGCGAACCTCACCGAGTACCGCGCCGCGACGGGCCTGGCTGAGCCGCGCATCCTGGTGCTCGTCGACGGGATGGGTGCGTTCCGCGCCGAGTACGAGTTCCGCCCGGGAGCGACCCAGGTCTTCGACCAGGTCGTCGGGATCGCCGCGACCGGACGGGCCCTCGGCGTCCACCTCGTGATGTCCGCCGACCGTCTCGGGGCGTTCCCGACCAACCTGCAGGCGGCGGTGGGGGAGCGCGTCGTGCTGCGACTGGCGAGCGAGCTCGAGTACCACGCGGCGGACGTGCCGGCCGACGTGCTCGAGGACGCCGTCCCCGGGCGCGCGCTCGTCGACGACCACGAGGTGCAGATCGGGGTGCCCGGGGGCACCGCGGACCTCGGACGCCAGGACGCGGCGATCGTGGCGCTCGCCGACGGACTCCGCGCGCGCGGTGTCGTCGACGCGCAGCCGATCCGGACGCTGCCGACCGTCGTGGACCCGGCAGCGCTGCCAGTGTCCGTCGCCGGGCGGCCGACCATCGGGCTCGCGGACGACACCCTCGCTCCGATCGGCATCCCGACCGACGGCATGTTCGTCGTCACGGGACCGTTCGGCTCCGGACGCAGCACCACGATGCGCACGCTCATCCGCGCCGTCCGGTCGACCTGGCCCGAGCGGCCGGCGCACCTCATCGTCGGTCGTCGGTCGTCGCTCCGGGACGCCACCGACTGGGCCTCCGTCTCGACCGACGGCGAGTCCGCCGAGGCTCTCGCAGCGGAACTGGCGGCGGGGCTCGAAGGCGGTGTGTCATCAGGTGCGGTCGAGCCGGTCGTCGTGATCGAGAACGTCGGCGACTTCGAGGGGCTGCCCGCCGAGGGCCAGGTCGCACGGCTCATCAAGGCCGCGCGACGGGCGGGCGTGTTCGTCCTCGCCGAGGCGGACACGGTGACGGCGCCCAGCGCGTGGCAGCTCTTCGCCGAGCTGAAGACCGCCCGCGCCGGCATCGCCCTGCAGCCGGAGGAGACCGACGGGCTCACGCTGTTCCGGACCGCGTTCCCCCGGGTCACCCGGTCGGACTTCCCGGTCGGACGCGGCATCATGGTCGATTCCGGGCGGATCACCCGCGTCCAGGTCGCCCACACCGAGGACATCGCCGTACCCCGCTGACGGGGGGTAGACATAGCGTGCGCGAGGAAATTTCAGTTGGTGTTACGGTGGTCGGAGTCGCCGGAGGGGCTGGCGACACCGACCACCGTGAAGGGGTGCAACGTGGCCAACATCAACGTCTCCTACCAGGAGCTCAACAGCAACGCCGACCGACTCGTCGCCGGGCGTGACGAGATCAACGCGACGCTTTCGAAGCTGCAGTCGCAGATCGCGGCGCTGACACAGGCGGGGTTCCAGACGGACCGTTCGTCGGGTGCCTACAACGAGGCGTACCAGCGCTTCACGAACGGGGCGCAGAACACGATCGGCGGGCTCAACGACCTCGCGCAGTTCCTCCGGACGACCGCCCAGACGCTGGGCGACGTCGACCAGCAGCTGGCGTCGAAGCTCGGGCGCTGAGCGGGCGCACGGATCATCGGACGGCCGGTGGCGCATCGCAGCGCGCCGGCCGTCCGGGTACTCGGGGGTGAACATGAGCGGCAAGCTCAGAGTGTCGTACGCGGCACTCGAATCGTTGTCGACCTCGGTGACGTCGGCAGCCGACGACGTCGAGATCGGATCGAAGATCGAAGGCGGTCAGGGGAACGCCGAGATCGGATCGGACGTCGTCGCGGACGCCTTGTCGAACGCGACGAAGCAGCAGGTGCAACGGTCGCAGATCGCGGCGGAGAGCATCCGGGCGGCCGGGAAGTTCCCGTTGTCCGTGAAGCAGTCGTACGCCGACGCCGATGCTGCGCAGGCACAAGCGATGGCGGCGCAGTGAGCTGGACGCATGACGACCCCGGGCAGGGGAGTCCCGCGGGCATCCTCGGCGTCGCCGGGCTCCGTACTGCGCGGGCGAGCAAGGTGCGGGACGCGCAGCGCACGCTGCACAGCGCGAGCTCCCAATCTGGGGTGGACTGGGAAGCGGCGAGCCAGCGGTCGTTCGTGGCGCAGTTGTCGAAGCATGCAGCGGACATCGAACTGGTGGCGACGGGGCTCGAGAAGCAGGCGGAGGCGTTGACGACCTACGCGGGGCAGTTGACGCAGATCAAGGACCGGCAGACGGTGTTGGAGTCGCGGCGACGCACCGCCCAGGACTCAGTCGCGGTTGCGCGCTTCAACTTGCTGTCTGCACCGTCGGTCCCGCAACTCATGAAGACGCCCGATTCTGACACTGCGGAAGCGTCGAAGAAGCACACAGCGGCGACCCAGGAGAACGCTCAAGCCGACGCAGCCCTCAGACAGGTCGAGGTCGAATGGGAACAGTTGATCAGCGATCGCCGCTCGATCGACGCCATCTGCGCGAGTGCGCTTCAGAGCGCTGACGCGCTCGGCGGGCTTGCTGGCGTCAGTGCAGCATCGATCACTCCAATCAACGCGCAGCAGCTCCTGGCGCTGCTCGGAACGCTGTCCGGGGCGGATCTCGCCATCCTGGCGACTCAGTTCCCTGAAATCGAAGCGGCGCTGCGTCACGTCGATCCTGGCACTGTCGCGGAGTGGTGGGAGGCGCGAAAGCCTGAGCAGCAGCAACAGCTCATCGTGGGCTTCCCAGCGGTGATCGGATCACTCAACGGGCTTCCCGCTCAGGTTCGGGTGGTGGCCAATCGCGAGAACGCGAAGACGAGGATCGAGGAAGCGCGGAGAGAACTCGCCGCGATCAAGGACTGGGGCGATGAGGTCAGCACGGTGGAACAACGGAAGCTCCTCCGCAGCGAGATCGACTACCTCTCGGACGCCATCGCTGACCCGCCGAGTGTCCAGCTCTACTTGTACGATCAGAAGCACGACCGGATCGTCGAGATGATCGGCACACCAGGGCCGGACACGAAGCGCGTCGTCACGTACGTCCCGGGCACGTTCGCGAACATGGACGGCTTTTATCAGAAAGACACGCAGAAGGTCTCACGATTCCTCGTGCAAGCCGGGGCAGGAGACACTGTCGCTTTCGTGTACAAAGACGGGTCTTTTCCACAGGGCATCGTATCCGAAGCGAACAGTCCCGCGTTCGCGGCACGTACCGGGCAAAATCTCAAAGAATTTCAAGACGGCCTCGCCGCCCAGGCGGAACTCAAAGATGCAGAGCCAATCGGTATCGGCCACAGTTGGGGCACGGCGAATGTCACCTCCGCGGAGGAGGCAGGCGCACACTTCGCAAAGGTTGCATCGCTGTCGGGAGCCGGTATGCCTCCTTCATGGCAGCCGGCTTCTGGAACTGAATACCGAGATTTTTCGTATTCCGGCGATCTGCTACAGCTCGTGCAAAAAGTTCCGATAGGGCTGGTGTGGGATGGGAAAAACCCTCGAAGTTCTGGATTTGAACATGGCGAGTATTACAACGCACCGTTTTCCGATGGACCCGTGGATCGGCACAATCTGGTAGCTTCGAGCGAGCGGGGCAACCAAAAGGTCCTGGGTGATCTCGAGCGCTTTGTGAGGGACCGATGAAACGCACGCTTACGGCAGTTTTGACAATTGGGGTGTTGGTGTCTTTGATAGGTTGCAGCGGTGGTAGCGAACCGATCGCGAGTGCCTCGGCCGACCGTCGGATCGCGCTGGAGAAGGAGAATACGCAAGCATTCGTAAACAGCATATACTCGGCGGTCCCGCGCGACCTAATTGCTGCTAAGAGGCAGATGCCATCAGGATCTTTGGTGAGTTGCGCAAGTGGTGATCAATGGGCCGGGCACGGAGAGATGAAGATTGCCGACGGCAAGACCGTGCGCCAGGTGTTCGATGCCTTGCGGTCTTCCGGGTCCTTTCAGGACTGGCGACTTGAACTGGACACCAATGGTGAGGGCGAGCCAAGGCTGTCCTTCTTGGGCGCAGAGGGCAGTGCTGTGCTGCTCAGCTCGTTCGATGATGGGACAAAACTTCAAGTGAACTCCTTCTCGAGATGTATGGTCTTTGCCGATGACTTCATCCCAGGTGGTTCCTACTGAAGATGAGGACACGTATCTGCGTCGAAGGTGACAAAGCCACGCAATAGGACACGGCGAGCTCGTGCTGGCTGGAGTGAAGGTCGGTAGCGCAAGTGTTCTCCGTTCTACAGTCGTCGGACGCGTTATGAGAGCGCACATCTACAATGAAAAAGACTGATGCGAAGGATCTTGTTTGCTCTTCTCGGTTTGACGGTGCTACTGGTGGGGGATGTGCGATGCAGAGTGATCTGCCGACTGACCCTAACCAGCGGATTGCCGCGGCGAAGAAGATGACGCAGGAGGCAGCAGCAGAGGCTGTGCCCTTCCAAGCGAGCAGGTGGCCAGTGTCAAGCAGCTTCAGAAAGGCGCGCCCTTCCGATGTGCTGATGGCGTGCAATGGAGCGGAAACACCAGGGCGGTCGTCGCCCGGACATCGGGCTCAGAGCGCAAGGGAAGATTGCCGCAGCGGCTCGGGATCGTGGGGATGATGTGAAAAAAGACCGGCTCCTGACTGGGCAGAAGCGGTATGAAATTCGCACAAGCAACGGCGTGCAGCTCCTTGTCACGGTCTGGAACGATGGCGAGGAAATTGACATAGACGCTGCCTCGTTGCGCTTCTCTCTTCCGGAGGATTTCGATTGCCCGCGCCGCTATTAGTCACCGGATGCGCATGTCTAGATCACGCGTGCAGGAAAAGAGACGCGGGAAAATTGGCGGACGATGAGAGCGATGGTGGTACTTGTGGTGGTTGGATTGACCATGACTATGACGATGACGTCCTGTAACTCTGCAGGTAGCGGGGCAACCGCGCCGCGGACGAGCGCCGACGTAACCGCTGTTATCGCTTCGGCGAAGCGTGAAGCTAGGCAAGCTGAAAAGCGACTCCTCCGGAACATTCCGGAAGGGGCAATTGAAAAGCTGAGCCACTACCCAACCGGTTCCTTGGTTACTTGCGGTTCCGGGCAAAAGCAGTGGGCTAGTTCTTCCTCGTTCGATGTCACTGCGAAAACTTCGCGAGACACGGTTCTGGATGAACTCGAGTCCGCAGCGAAGGAAGAGGGATTCTTGGTGGACCGCGACGTAGCGGTGGACGGTGCACCTCGCTTGAAGATCAGTCGCGGGGCTGGCGCTTCGATGCTCATCGGGCCACTCGGCCTTGGGGCCAACATGGACATCAGTACCTTCTCGCGGTGCTTCAACGTGCCCGAGGGCTTCGTGCCTGATCCTGCGTACTGACAGTCGTTGACGGAACGCGACGAGGGTCACGGGATACAGGGGCAGAAGCAGTGATGGTGCGACGCGGGAACGCGATTCTTCCGGCGCTGGCCGTTTCAACTGTGCTGGTGATGTTGGCAGGAGGATGTGCGATGAGTCATGCAGTTAGGCCGCAGCACACCGCGAGTGGAGGCCAGTCCCTGTCGCAGGCAAAGAGAGAACTCGCTCACAAGTCCGGGTTACGGGACACTGGTATCGAGGTGGACACGAGCTATTCGGGTGCGAGCGAGCGAAGCGTCATCACCGTCGAGGCTACGGTGTCCGACGAGGCGCAGATACCACAACTCATCGACTACTTGGCGCAGGTCGCTTGGTCGGTCAATGAAGTTGAACCGGACACTGGCGTCTTTGTGCGGATCCGCTTCACGCCGCAACCCATCATCGGGAAGGTCGCACAGATGAATGGTTGGACCACGGCAACCTACTCGTCATCTACAGAGGACCTGAAGCAATTCGTCGTGCTTCCAAAAGCGGCTGTAAGGCAGCGCTTCGGTGACTGGCCTGGACCGGCGCCGAAGGCCGAGGTTGTGACGGCCCGCGCGCCGATCGGTCGTTAGGACGGGCGCAATCTGTGAAACATCGGATCTGATTACGTTGCCTACTTCGATGCACCTCTGAGCTGGGAGTCCTCGCTCGGAGACGTCAACGGGGAGTTGTCGTTCGATGCGGCGGCAGGACTGGGCTCGCACGACCTCACGGGAACCTCCGAGAGTGCGAATATGAAAATTCTCGGCGATATGAGGAAGTACATTGACTATGCGGGAACAAGATGAGAATCATTGGCAGGGGAGTGGCGGTTCTGGCGCTGGTGATCCTGACGGGGTGCGCGGGGCATAGTGAACAACCCGCTGATCCTGATGTCAGTATCGCGGCGGCGAAAAAGATCACGCAGGCAGCTGAGGCGAAAGCCATGCATCTCGTGCCGCGCTCCGATATTGAGCGCGTCGAGCAACTCAAGTCCGGCACGCTCCTGAGCTGCTCCTCCGGGTGGCTTTGGTCAGGTGCGATCAAGGCGACGCTTCGCCCTGGTATCAAGGGAGCGGATGTTCAGGAAGCCCTCGCTGAGGCAGCAAAGGAGCACGGTTTCACTGCCACCCGCGACATATTGCTCACGGGAGACGCGAGGTATGAGCTGGTCGATGCGAACAACGTTCAGTTGTTGGTAACGGTGTACGACGACGGTACGCTTTTGAATGTGAATTCGGCTCGCCTTGCATCTCGTTACCGGACGACTTCCGCCCACCGGCGGACTTCTGATCAGCGGCTACTGCTCTTCTTTCATTCTTCAAGCTTGATTTGCGGGCATAAGAAGTCCTTTCGCCGAGAAGATCGATTTTTGCGTTCGGCGCAATGGACTTGAACCATGTCAGCGCGAAAGTCACATGGCATGAAGCCTGTTCAGGTTTGCGAGGAGGTATGAAATGGGCAGAAGTAACGCGAAAGCACTGCTATACACCGGGGCGGTAGTGACCGCCTGCGGGCTCTTGTCTGGCTGCCATGCATCGGCGAAAGGCCAAGACGCCGAGAGTGCCGAGCGCCACCTGCGTTCGCTCTCCGGGGTTGAATCCGTCACAGTGACGATCACGAAGAACACATCGGGCTTGACAGCCACCAACTGCAACAGGGCTTTGATCATTCTCGATATGGGACCGAGTGCCGGACTGACGGATGCTGACCTTAATTTCATCTTGCGGACGGGCTGGTCGCTTCGGGCGAGTAGGGAGCTCGTGGGTGGGGTGAGTGTTGGCATCGAGGGTAATCCGGACATTGACCTTGGCCGAATGCTCGAAGAAGACGACTGGGTAGAAGATGGGCAGCCCCTTCCGGAGAAAGATCTCGCGAACGTGCCGGCTCGGCTCCTCGAGGCTCGGTTTGGTGATTGGCCCGCTGAAGTTCCTACTCCCGCCCCTTCATTGTAGATCTGTCGTCCCGGGGGACACCGGCCTCGGCTGGCACGGGGCATCGCAGCGCATCCTCGGACCATGACCGACCGGACCAACGCCGACGCCGACGCCGCCAGCCCCACCCTCCCGGGCGGCACCTACCGCCTGGCAGACGACTTCGAGCTGACCCGCTTCGGCTACGGCGCGATGCAGCTCGCCGGACCGAACGTGTTCGGCCCGCCGAAAGACCACGACGAAGCCGTCCGGGTCCTCCGAGCGGTGGCGGACGCCGGCATCACCCACATCGACACCGCGGACTTCTACGGCCCGCACGTGACGAACGAGCTCATCCGCGAGGCACTCCACCCGTACCCGGACGACCTGCACATCGTGACGAAGGTCGGGACGCGCCGCGATGGCAAGGGGCGGTGGCCGCAGGCGCGCCAGCCCGAGCAACTGGTGGAGCAGGTGCACGACAACCTCCGGACCCTCGGGCTGGAGCAGTTGGAGGTCGTCAACCTGCGGGTCGGCGGGTTCGACGCTCCGGAGCCGGGCAGCCTCGCACCGCAGTTCGAGGCCCTCGCCGAGCTGCAACAGCAGGGACTCATCCGGCACCTGGGCCTTTCGACGGTGACGGCCGAACAGCTCGCGGAGGCGCAGGGCATCGCACCGGTCGTGTGCGTACAGAACATGTTCAACGTGGCCCGACGCGAGGACGAAGCACTCGTGGAGGCGACGGCGGAGCAGGGCATCGCCTACGTGCCGTACTTCCCGCTGGGCGGCTTCTCGCCGATCGAGTACGCCACGCTCGACGCCGTCGCGGAGCGGTTGCACGTGTCGCGGCTGACGGTGGCGCTCTCGTGGCTGCTCAAGCGGTCGCCGAACATCCTGCTCATCGCGGGGACGTCGTCGGTCGAGCACCTGCACGAGAACATCGCCTCGGCGGCGTTCGACCTCCCTGCCGACGCCGTCGCGGAACTGGAAGCGCTCGGCGCCGCCTGACACGGGAGCGAGAGCCGCAGCGGCAGCGGTAGCGGCAAGGGGTCGGACAGCCGAGATGGCTAGACGGCGCCCCAGCCCCAGCGGCCTCAGCCCTCCCCAGCCTCAGCCCACGGTCGCCAACGCGAACGGCAGCACCGCCGACGCCCCGGCCCGCCGAAGTTCCCGCCCCGCCACCGTCATCGTCCACCGGCTGTCGACGAGGTCGTCCACCAGCAGCACCGGCCCCTCGTGTGCCTGCAGTGCAGCGGCCAGCCCGGGATCGACCACGAAGGTGTCCCACACCCCGGACAGTCGGTACGCACTGTTCGTCGCACCGTCGCCGCGGGGCGTCCCGCCAGACCGGCCGACCGTCCCGAGGAACTGCAACCGTCCGATCGAGGCGATCGCCTCCGCGACCGAGGCGACGAGGGACGGCCGAGACCGCGAGGACATCGCCACGACGCCCGTCGGTCGCTCGGCCCACGGCCAGTCCTTGAGTGCTCGGACGCAGCCGTCGACGAGCTCCTTCGAGACCGGTCCGTCCGGCGTCGAGGCGGCGAAGAGCGCGCGGAGCGGCCCTCCCCACCCGAGGTCGGTGAGCCGGGCCACCGCCCGGCCTGGCTCGACCAGTTCGTCCGCGCTGATCTTGCCGCGCACGGGCACCCCGAGCGCGCCCATGCCCGACGGCCACTGGGCACGCGGTGCGATCTCGACGCCGACCTTGTCGAGTGCGGCAGCGGCGCCGGAGGCGTCGGTGGTCGACACCTCGGTCGGGTACCAGACGCCCGCGCAGTTGTCGCAGCGGCCGCAGGGTTCGGCGGAGGGGTCGTCCAGGTCCTGCTGGAGCAGCTGCATCCGGCACGCCGAGGTCGACTCGTACGCGAGCATCGACGCGGCCTCGGCAGCACGGGCCGCGGCGACCCGCTCGTACCGCGGCGCGTCGTACTCCCACCGCTGCCCGGTGGCGACCCAGCCGCCGGTGACCCGCTGCACGGCGCCGTCGACGTCGAGCACCTTCAGCAGGAGTTCGAGGGTCGACCGCTTGATGTCGACGAGCCCCTCGAGCGCGACGGTGGAGAGCGCGGGACCGGCCGTGGACAGGGCGTCGAGCACGGCGGCGGCGCGCGACTCGGTCGGCATCGAGGCGCTGGCGAAGTACTGCCAGATCTCCTGGTCCTCGCGTCCGGGCAGCAGCAGGACGTCGGCGTTGTCGGTCGCACGACCCGCACGACCGATCTGCTGGTAGTAGGCCACGGGGGAGGACGGCGCGCCCACGTGCACGACGAACCCGAGGTCCGGCTTGTCGAAGCCCATGCCGAGCGCGCTCGTCGCCACGAGGGCCTTCAGCTCGTTGCCCTTGAGCTGCTGCTCGAGCTGTTCGCGCTCGTCGGTGTCGGTGCGGCCGGTGTATGCCCGCACGGCGTAGCCGTTGTCCCGCAGCAGACGAGCGATGTCCTCGGCGGCGGAGACCGTCAGCGTGTAGATGATGCCGCTGCCCGGGAGATCGCCGAGGTGCGCCAGCAGCCACCCCAGCCGCTGCCGGGCGTCGGGCAGCGTGAGCACCCCGAGCCGCAGCGACGCGCGCGCGAGCGACCCGCGGATCGTGAACACCGGGTCGTCCGGGCCGGCGGTCAGCTGTTCGGCGACGTCGTCGACCACGCGCTCGTTCGCCGTGGCGGTGGTCGCGAGGACGGGCACCCCGTGCGGCAGTGACCGGATGAGCTCGGCGAGCCGGCGGTAGTCGGGGCGGAAGTCGTGGCCCCAGTCGGAGATGCAGTGCGCCTCGTCCACGACGAGCATGCCCATGCGCGCGATCAGCGTCGGGAGCTGCTCGTCGCGGAACCGCGGGTTGTTCAGCCGCTCGGGGGAGACGAGCAGGACGTCCACGTCGTCGCGGGCGAGCGCAGCCTGGGTCTCGCCCCACTCATGTGCATTCGCGGAGTTGATCGAGACGGCCCGCACGCCCGCGCGCGCGGCGGCCGCCACCTGGTCGCGCATCAGGGCCAGGAGCGGTGAGACGAGCACCGTCGGTCCGCCACCGCGACGGCGGAGCAGCAGCGTCGCGAGGAAGTACACCGCGGACTTGCCCCAGCCGGTGCGCTGCACCACGAGCGCGCGCTGCCGGTGCTCGACCAGTGCCGAGATCGCTTCGAGCTGGCCCGGGTGGAACACCGCGTCGGTGCGACCGGTGAGCGCAGCCAGCGCCTGCTGCGCCTCGGCGGCGATGTCCGCCGACGGCGGAGCGACGCCGGCAGGACGCGAGCCGACAGGCGGGGGTGCTGCGGGGGATTCCATGCCCCCATCGTGTCAGGAGCGACCGACGGAACGTGCCCCGTGCCTCCAGGCCGTGCAGAACGCGCGCACTACGCGCACCTGTGCAGGACTCGCGCCGGCCCGGCCCGGCCCGGAGCCGACCCGAAGCCGAAACCCGAGCCGAGCCGGAACCGGGCCCGCCCCGGTCCCCACCCTCACTGGTAGGTGATGAGCGCCGGACTCGGGTGCACGTCCCGCATGGTCTGCTCCGGGGTCAGCATCGGCTGGTCCTCGTCGAAGAAGTTCTTCCAGCCCCAGTGCACGCCGGCCGGAGCGTCCTCGTGCAGCGCGTTCCACGTCGACTGCTTGTCCGGCTGCGACCCCTGGCCGTCGACGTGGACGAGCAGGTCCAGCTCGGGGTGCTCGTCGAGCGACGACCGGTCCTGCACCATCGCGGACCGGAACTGGTGGAGCACGAGCGCCTTCGGCGGCAACCCCTCGGTCCGGACGAGGTCCGCGAGCCAGTCCGACACCCGGTTCACCTCCGCCGCGCTCACGCTCCCGATCTGCTGCAGCGGCACCTGGTCCTCCGTGAGTCGCCACTCCGGGTCGAGCGCGAGCCACACGCCGGGCTTCGACAGCAGCGACTCGTACCGACGGGCCTGGCTGAGGAAGTCCGACCGGCCCGGCTGCAGGTCGAGGATCACCGGCATCCCCGCGTCGTGTGCCGCGTCGACGTACGGCTCGAGCTCCGAGACGGGCAGCTCGGTCGAGTAGTCGCCGTCCGACCCCGGTGCACCGGCGGCGACGGTCGCGATGACCTCGATCGCGGGCGTCACCGGTTCGTCCGACACCGCGTCGTACCGGTGCGCCATCGCCGTCGCGCGGCGCACGGTCGCGTCCGGGCCCTGCTCGCCGAGTACGCCGAGCGCTGGCGTCCCGGGCGCTCCGTAGAGCGCGACGTAGCGGTGGCCGTCGAACGGACGCTGGCCGCCGTGCGGCAGCTGCCAGCCGCCTTCCGCTGCGCGGACCGTCCATCCCGGGTCCGGGAGGGCGTCGAACGCGCGTCCGACGAGGACGGTCGGGTGGTCAGCACGGTCGTGGAGGGCCGTCACGACGTCCGGCGCGGCGGCCGGGTCGGTGACGCCCGACGGCATCGACACGACACGAGCCCCGGCGGCGCGGGCGGTCGCGACGGCTGCGCGGTCCGAGCGGCGGTCCGCCACCACCACGGTGGCCGGCCTGGAGGCACGGCTCGCCCCGGGTGCGCCTGCCCGGTCCGGCGCCTCCCGCTGTTCCACGTCCGTGTCGAGCGACACGTCGCCCTCGGCCTGGTACCAGCGTGCGCCGAGGCGATCGAGTTCGCGGGCGACCCGCGCGTCGCTCGCGTTGCCCGCCCGCGAGCTCGTCGTGACGAGGAGGGGTACGTGTGCCCGCACCGCGGTCTCGGCCGCCGTGGTCACGGCGTCCGTGTCGTCGGCCGGCGCGACCACCGCGCCGGGAGCGGTGGCGAACAGGGCGCGACTCGCCCGGACCGCCCGCTCTGCGGCGTCCGGCTGGTCGACCACGGTCACCGTGTCGGAGGACGCGGCGGCGAGGGTCGCCCGGGGTTCGGACGCGTCACCTCCCGTGCAGCCGGCGGCTCCGAACAGCAGACCGGCGGTCGTCAGGGCGATGGCGAGACGGACGGAGCGGGAACGCATCCGGACACCCTACGAGTGCCGTCTCGACGGCGCGTGCACGGGCAGGGTCCGGCGTCCGCTATGCTGGTCGGGCTGCTCCGGACGGGGCAGTGGGGTCCGCTCGTCGGGCCTCGCGGGCTGTGGCGCAGCTTGGTAGCGCACTTGACTGGGGGTCAAGGGGTCGCAGGTTCAAATCCTGTCAGCCCGACCGCAACTGCAGACGGAGAAGCCCACCGACGACGAGTCGGTGGGCTTCTCTCGTCGAACCGGGATCCGGGCCGCCCGGCCGCGGCTCAGGGGCCTCAGTGACCGGAGCCGAGGTTGCCAGCGAGGCGCCCGTGGATGGCCTGGCTGGCGTCGTTCATCCCCCGGATCTCGACGCGCTTGCCGTGCTGGTGGTACTTCGTCTCGATGCCGTCGAGAGCGGCGACGGTGGAGGCGTCCCACACATGTGACCCGGTCATGTCGATGACCACGAGGTCCGGGTCGCCGGAGTAGTCGAACTGGGTGGTGAGGTCGTTCGAGGAGGCGAAGAACAATTCGCCCTCGACGGTGTAAAGCGCGTGCTGCGCACCGTCCGGCAGCGTCTCGATGCTGCGCGAGACGGTCGTGAAGTGGGAGACGCGGCGGGCGAAGACGACCATCGCGGCGACGACGCCGATGATGACGCCGACGGCGAGGTTGTCGGTGGCGACGACGATCACGACGGTGAGGACCATGACGACGGTCTCCCCGACGGGCATCCGCTTCAGGGTGGCGGGCTTGATGCTGTGCCAGTCGAAGGTGCCGACGGAGACCATCACCATGACGGCCACGAGGGCGGCCATCGGGATGATCGCGACGACGTCCCCGAGCCCGACGACGAGGACCAGCAGGAACACGCCGGACAGGAACGTCGAGATGCGGGTGCGGGCCCCGGAGGCCTTGACGTTGATCATCGTCTGGCCGATCATCGCGCAGCCACCCATCCCGCCGAACAGGCCGGAGGCGATGTTCGCGACACCCTGGCCGAGCGCTTCACGGGTCTTCCGGGAGCCGGTGTCGGTGACCTCGTCGACGAGCTTCGCCGTCATCAGCGACTCGAGGAGCCCGACGAGGGCCATCGCGAGCGCGTACGGGGCGATCGTCGTGAACGTCTCGAGGGTCAGCGGCACGTTCGGGATGAACAAGGTCGGGAGGCTGTCCGGGAGCGTGCCCTCGTCGCCGACGGTCGGGATCGCGATCGACGCGAACACGGTCACCGAGGTCAGGACGACGATCGCGACGAGCGGTGCGGGGATCGCCTTCGTGAGGCGGGGCAGCAGGACGATGATCGCGATGCCGGCGGCGGCGATCGGCCAGACCAGCCAGGACACGCCGATGATGTTCGGCAGCTGCGCGGTGAAGATCAAGATCGCGAGTGCGTTGACGAACCCGACCATGACGGACCGGGGCACGAACCGCATCAGCTTCGCCGCACCGAGTCCGCCGAGGATGAGCTGGAAGACGCCGCCGAGGAGGACGGTGGCGATGAGGTAGTCGAGGCCGTGCTCCTTGACGACGGGGGCGACGACGAGGGCGATCGCGCCGGTGGCCCCGGTGATCATCGCGGCGCGACCGCCGACGAACGCGATGACGACGGCCATCACGAACGCCGAGAACAGGCCGACGCGGGGGTCGACGCCGGCGATGATCGAGAACGAGATCGCCTCCGGGATCAGGGCGAGGGCGACGACGAGGCCGGCGAGGACCTCGCGGAGCAGGACCTTCGGGTTCCTGAGGGCGGACAGGACGGTCGGACTGCGGTGTGCCTGGACAGGTGTGGGCCGAGTGACGGTCGTCACGGTTCTCCTTCGGTGTGCTGGGGTGCGGGCGCTGCGCCCGCGAGTGCTGTTCGTGGGGCGCGTCATCGCGCACGGTCGGCGGCGACGGAGCGCTCGGCCGATCCCAACCCTTCCGCCACGGAAAGGTTGCTCGGGTGTGACTCTAACGCAACGGAAGGGTTGCCGTGGATCTGGTGTGCTTGCGAGTGACGGGCCGGCGGCGTCGAGGTGCCGATCATCCGGGTCTGCACGGGTTGCTATGGTCGAACCCTGACACCACGGAAGGGTCTGTGGTCCGGTCCTGTACCGAGCCGGGCTCCCGGCGGGCCCCGTCGTGGTCACCACACCGGCGAGGTGCTGTACCTCGACCGGCCGACAGGGAGACGAGCACCGATGCGTTCGATCGTGTACACCAGCACCCAGACCCGTCCGATCACGGACACCGAGCTCGCGCAGATCCTCGCCGTCGGACGGGAGAAGAACACCGCGCTCGGCGTGACCGGGATCCTCGCGCACAAGGGCGACAACTGCCTCGGGATCCTCGAGGGCGACGACGAGACCGTCGCTGCCCGGTTCGAGCAGGTGCGCCGTGATCCGCGGCACACGAACGTCCGGGTCCTCGCCGACGAGCCGATCGCACAGCGGTCGTTCCCGGACTGGTCGATGGCGTTCCAGCCGCTCGATCCGCTGATGCAGCAGGTCCCGGGCTTCCGCGACCTCTTCGCGTCCGGCCAGGCCCTCGACCCCGCAGCGGGGCTGACACGGGCCCGCGGGTTGCTGGAGTGGTTCCGCAAGCACCCGCTCGCCCCGCTCACGAGCCAGACCGCCGAAGCGGACGAAGCCCCGCGCACGCGCGCGATCAACGGCGCGATCACGGCGCTCCACGACGGCGGCATCGCCCGGTTCACCCTCGAGGACGCCGCAGCGAGGGCCGGGATGAGCGTGGCTGAACTGCGCGAGACGTTCCCGACGGAGCGGGTGCTGCTGGCGGCGACCGTGGAGCGGTGGACGCTCACGATCTCCGGACCGCTGGCGCCCCTGATCGGTGAGCAGGGCACCGTCGCGTTCCTGCACGCGCTCCTCGCCGCGCACGCGGAGGAACCGGCGCTCATGGAACTGCTCGCGTGGAGTCTGGCGTCCGCGGCGGACCCGACCGTGGACGGTGCTGACTACTACCGGTCCACGTACCGACGGTTCCGGCAGGTGGTCCGGGACGGCCTCGCAGCAGACGTGCGGGAAGGCCGCGAGCCGGGCACGATGGACCCGCTCCGCGGTGCCGAGCAGCTCCTCGCCCTCTACGACGGGCTCCGCCTGCAGGCGTTGCTGACGAGCGACACGGACCTCGTCGACTCCTTCGACCGGGCGGCGACGCGGATGCGGCGCGGATGGTCCGAGCAGTACGAACAGCCCACCTACTGGGACATCCCCGTCGCCGGAGGCCGGTAGGAGTGGCACTCGGACGGACACGCTGACCGGTGCCCTCGGGCCGGTTCCCGCCGCAGACCTGCCATGATGCCGTCATGGAACCGACGACACCGCAGGACGACACGTCGTCGTTCCGTCGCTTCCACGTCGAGTCGATCAGCGAGGACCGCAGCCCCGAGATCGACCGGACGTACGGCATCGCGGACGGCGTCGGTGCGACGCTCGAGGCCTACCGCTACGTCGGGGCCGGCGACGCGGACGTGTCGATGCGCGGCGCGGAGGTCGAGGGCACCCGTTCCGGCCGGCTCGACCCCCGCCCGGACCACATCGTGTTCTGGATCGCCGACGGCACCGCCACGGTCGAGGACGCCACGGACGGCTCCGTCCTGACCGCGGTCCCGGGCCACCCCGTCCTGCTCTCGGCGTCCGTGCCGTACCGGTTCACCGCGGACACCCGGAAGATCACGATGCTGCACCTGTCGGAACGCATCCTCCGACAGGCCCTCGCCCGACGAGGCCGCACCGTCCCCGGCGCGCTCGTGTTCGGGCAGCAGGCGGACATCGCCTCCGCACTCGGACCCCTCCGAGCGATCCTCCGCAACCGTGCCGCAGCGTTGTCCGACGAACAGGTCGACGGCGCCGGCCGCGCGGCGCTCAACGCCGAGATCGCCGCCTCGGTCGTCGAGGCGTTCCCGCTCGTCGTCCCGGACGCGGACGAGCGGAGGTCGGCGGCCGTCCTGGCCGCGCAGTGGATGCACGAGCACGCGGCCGAGCGGATCGCGCTCCGGGACGTCGCCGCCGCGGTCGGACTGAGCGAACGTGGACTGCAGAGTGCGTTCCGCCGCCGGTTCGACGAGACGCCGATGGAGCGGCTGCGCGCCGAACGGCTCGACGGCGCCCGCACCGACCTGCGCTTCGCGGCGCCGGGCACCCACGTGCGGGACATCGCCCGGCGGTGGCAGTTCGGGCACTTCGGGCGCTTCGCGGCGAACTACGCGGAACGCTTCGGGGAGTCGCCGAGCGAGACACTGCGCCGCACCCGGGAAGCCGCCGAGCGCGGAACGCCGCCCCGGACGTCGCCGTAGGATCGGGCAACGCGTCGCATCGACGGAGATGCGCGCGTCGCGATCACGGAGATGAGAGACCGGGATGACCGACACACAGCACAGCCAGCGCCGATCCCAGGCGACCGCCTCGGTGGCGGCGATCCTCGCCGAGTCGGCGAAGCGGTTCCCGGACGACGTCGCGGTCGTCGTGGGGGACCGCCGCACCACCTACGCCGACCTGTGGGCCCAGACGCTCGCGTACGCGGGCGCGCTCCGTGCCCGCGGCATCAAACGGGCTCGCGGGTCGCGATGCTCGTCCCGAACGTCGAGGACTTCCCCCGCGTCTACTACGCCACGCTCGCGCTCGGCGCCGTGGTCGTCNCCGTGCACGCGCTCCTGAAGCGGGGCGAGATCGAGTACGTGCTCCGCGACGCGCAGGCGTCACTCCTGGTGTGCGCGGCACCGCTGCTCACCGAGGGTGCCGCCGGCGCGGCACTCGCCGGGGTGGACGTCGTCACGGTCCTCGCCCCGGCAGGCGGAGCGGGCGGTCCGGGTGGAGCAGGCGAAGCAGGCGGAGCGGACGCGCCGGCGGGCGCGGCACCGGGCTCGCAGGCCGCGCCCGACCGGCTCGAAGACCTCGCGCAGGAGTCGGAGCCGCTCGACACCTACGTCCCGCGCGATCCGTTCGACACCGCCACGATCCTCTACACGAGCGGCACGACCGGCCACCCGAAGGGCGCCGAGGGCTCGCACTTCGCCCTCCTCGAACAGGCGAACACGAACCTGCTCAGCACGTTCGACCTGCACCGGGGCGACGTCATGCTCGGCGCGTTGCCGCTGTTCCACACCTTCGGCCAGACCTGCACGATGAACACCGGCTTCCGGGTCGGTGCGACGATCGTGCTCCTGCCGAAGTTCGACGGCGACGGCGCCCTGGCCGCCATGGTCGAGCACGACACCCAGGTGTTCATGGGCGTGCCGACGATGTACATGGCGCTCCTCGACGCAGCCACCCGCACCGAGTCGAGGCCTCCGCTCCGCTACGCGATCTCCGGCGGCGCGTCCCTCCCGCTCGCCGTGCTCGAACGCTTCCAGCAGGTCTTCGACGCCCCGGTGCACGAGGGCTACGGCCTCACCGAGACGTCCCCGGTGGCGACGTTCAACCACGTCGGCACGACCCCTCGCCCGGGCACGATCGGCACCCCGGTGTGGGGCGTGGACGTCGAGATCGCCGACCCGGAGACCCAGGACCGCATCGTGATGCTGCCGCACGGGCAGATCGGGGAGCTCGTCATCCGCGGGCACAACCTCATGAACGGCTACCTCGACCGCCCGGAGGACACCGCGGCGGCGATCGTCGACGGCTGGTTCCGCACGGGCGACCTCGGCACGAAGGACGACGACGGGTACCTGACGATCGTCGACCGCACGAAGGACATGATCATCCGGAACGGCTACAACGTGTACCCGCGGCAGGTCGAGGAGGTCCTCGCGCGGCACCCCGACGTCGCCATGGCCGCGGTGTTCGGCACCCCGCACGAGCAGCACGGGCAGGAGATCGAGGCGGCGGTCGTCCTCCGGCCCGGGGCGACCGTGACCCCGCAGGAGCTGATCGAGCTCGTCGCGGGGGAGATCGCCGCGTACAAGTACCCGCGCGTGGTGCACGTCCTCGACGCACTCCCGCTCGGGCCGAGCGGGAAGGTCCTCAAGCGCGAGCTCGTGCAGCAGTTCAGTGCGAAGCCCGCGGTCACGACCGCCTGACCGGCGGACGACCGCCTGACCGGCGACGACCGCCTGACCGGCGGACGACCGCCTGACCGGCGGACGACCGCCTGACCGGCGGACGACCGCCTGACCGGCGGACGACCGGGCGCCCGGGCGCCCGGACGCCCGGCGACCTTGCGCCGGTCGCTGCGGCGTGTGACACTCGCCGCAGAGGGAAAACCGCCCGTCAGGGCGCACGGACACGGCACCGAACGGGCCGCTACTTCGCTACCACGAAGGAGTCCCCGGTGTCCGCCGAACCCACGTCGACCATGCCCGTCCGCCGCCCGGACCGCGCAGCACCAGCACGGCTCCGCGACGCCTGGCCGGCCCTCGCCGGCCTGTCCGCGGTGTTCCTGTTCGAGATGCTCGACAACGCCGTGCTCACCGTCGCGCTGCCCACCATCGGCCGCGAACTCCACACCTCGACCGTCGGCCTGCAGTGGGTCACCGGGGCCTACTCGGTCGTCTTCGGCGCCACCATGCTCCTGTTCGGCGCCGTCGCAGACCGCTTCGGACGCCGACGGGTCATGCTCGCGGGGCTGACGCTCCTCGCGGCGGCGAGCCTCGCCACCGCGGCCGTGCAGTCCCCGGCCGAACTCATCGCCGTCCGTGCCGCCACCGGGCTCGCGGCCGCGATGACGACACCCGGCTCGATGGCGCTCGCGTTCCGGCTCTTCGCACGCGAGGACCTCCGCATCCGCGCCCTCACCGTGATCTCGACGGCCGGGCTCGTCGGGTTCGCCGTCGGGCCGACCGCCGGCGGCTTCGCGCTCGCCGTCGTCCCGTGGCAGGCCCTGCTGCTCGTCAACGTGCCGGTCGCGCTCCTCGCCCTCGTCGGCGTCCGGGTCGGCATCGCGGCTGACCGGCCGGACGACCTGCTTCCGCACCGCATCGACGTCGCCGGGGCGGTCCTCGGCACCGCCACGCTCGTCGGTGCCCTCCTCACCCCGACCGCCTTCGTCGACGGCGGCACCACGCCCGGTCTGGTCGCGCTCGCCGGCACCGCGGTCGCCGTCGCCGCCTTCGTCCGGCGGGAACGCACGACCGCCCGCCCGCTCCTCGACCTCGCGCTCCTGACACGACCGCTCGTCGCCAGCGGGCTCGCCTACAAGGCCGCCGCTGGCCTCGCGGTGTCGGGCCTGCTGTACCTCACGACCCTGCAGCTGCAGTCCGCACGGGGCTGGACGCCCGCCGCCGCCGCGATCGGGATGCTCCCGATGGTCGCCG
>NZ_BACW01000564.1:0-1180 GCF_000333315.1 Curtobacterium sp. B8 | reverse complement strand
GCGACGNTGCGCCTCCTCCTGCAGACCGGCGAGAAGGCCCTGATGTGGATCAAGCTCGTCGCGAAGGGCACCGCTGCGCACGGATCGCACGTCATCCGCGACAACGCCGTGACGAAGCTCGCCGCCGCGGTCGCTCGGATCGGGAGCGAGGAGTGGCCGGTCCGGCTCTCGGCGACGACGGACGCGATGGTGGCCGAGGTCGCGCGCTTCCTCGGGGTCGACCCCGCCGTCACCGGCCCGGACGAGGTCGCGCTCGCGACCGGGTCCGCCTCGCGGTTCATCCACGCGGCACTGCACACGACGACGAACCCGACGGTCCTGCAGGCGGGCTACAAGCACAACGTCATCCCGGACGCCGCCGAGGCGCTCATCGACATCCGGTGCCTCCCCGGCGACGAGGAGTCCGTGCTCGAACGTGTCCGCGAGCTGGCCGGCGACGACGTCGAGGTCGTCATGTCCTTCCGTGACATCGGGCTCGAGCAGGACTTCGGCGGGCCGCTCGTCGACGCGGTGCGGGACGTCCTCGGACGCCACGACCCGGGTGCTCCGGTGCTGCCGTACCTGCTCTCGGGCGGGACCGACAACAAGGCCCTGTCGACCCTCGGCATCGCCGGCTACGGGTTCGTCCCGCTGCAGCTGCCGGCCGGCGTCGACTTCCCCGCGATGTTCCACGGCGTCGACGAGCGGGTGCCGCTCGACGCCCTGGCGTTCGGGCGGCGTGTCCTCGGCGACCTGTTCGCGACCTACTGATACCGTCCACGGTCGCCCTCGTGGCGGTGTCCTGACAGACCTCCTCCCCGGAAGGCCGGTGCCATGCACATCCTCGAGGCGATCTTCCTCGGCTTCGTCCAGGGGCTCACCGAGTTCCTCCCCGTCTCGTCGAGCGCGCACCTGCGCATCGTCGGGCTGTTCCTGCCGGACGCGCAGGACCCCGGCGCAGCGTTCACGGCCGTGACGCAGCTCGGCACCGAGACCGCGGTGCTCATCTACTTCTGGAAGGACATCACCCGGATCGTCGGGCGCTGGTTCCGGTCGCTGTCCGGCCGGACGGTCCCGCGGAACGACCCCGACGCCCGCCTCGGGTGGCTGGTGATCCTCGGCACGATCCCGATCGGTGTCGCCGGTCTGCTGCTGAAGGACTCGATCGAGACCACGTTCCGATCGCTGTGGATCGGGCGAT
>NZ_BACW01000565.1:0-924 GCF_000333315.1 Curtobacterium sp. B8 | reverse complement strand
GCCGCGCATGGCGTGGACCGCGAGGTCGTCCGCACGGGTCTTCCAGAACACCCCCTTCTCACCGGCTCGTCCGAACGGTGTGCGCACACCGTCCACGAACACGACGTCTGATGCCTTGGGCAATCCGGGCCTCCAGATCCTCTTCGATCGAGACGGCGGGACCGGTGGGATGGGCTCGCATGCCGTCCTGTGGGCCAAGGCCCTCGGCGCGACGGTGATCACGACGAGCGGTGGCGCACGGAAGGTCCAGGCGTCACGGGACCTCGGCGCGGACCTCGCGATCGACCATCGCACCGAGGACTTCGTCGCCGCCGTCCGCGAGTACACCGGCGGTCGCGGCGTCGACGTGGTGCTCGACGTCGTGGGTGCCGACTACCTCGGTCGGAACCTCGAAGCCCTCGCGCCGAACGGGCACGTCGCGGTGATCTCGTCGAGCAGCGGCCGGGTCGGCGAACTCGACCTCGGCGCGATGATGGCGAAGCGCGCGACGATCAGCGCGACGACCCTGCGCGCCCGACCGCTCGACGAGAAGGCCGCGATCGTCGCCGCCGTCCGCGCCGACGTCTGGCCGTTCGTCGAGGACGGTCGCGTCCGTCCGGTCGTGGACTCGGTCCTGCCGCTCGCCGAGGCCGCGGAGGCGCACCGCCGGATGGCCGACGGCGAGCTCATCGGCAAGGTGCTGCTGACGCCCTGACCGGCAGGTCGCGCTGCGCGCACTCCCGGAACCCGCCCCGGACGCCCCACTCGCCCCCGCCGCGCCGGCACGCCGGCACGCCGGCACTCTCAGCGCACAACCAAAGTCGTCCCGAACCACGGCTCCGCGCGGTTCAGGACGACTTTGGTTGTGCGGACGCGAACGGCACCGCCTCGCACGAACGGATCGCGTGCGGTGCGGACGCGAACGAACACGCCTCGCACGAAGCG
>NZ_BACW01000566.1:0-21852 GCF_000333315.1 Curtobacterium sp. B8 | reverse complement strand
GGCGAGCTGTACTCCCCGCACGGGTAACTACGTCGTGGTGAGACCGTGGACGAGGGTGCTGCGCCGACCGTCGTCGGTAACGCCGGGCTCTCGTCCCTGGCCGGCAACCCCGTCGCGGACGTGCAGACGATCGCGGTCGCCGCGGGACACCGCGGGCAGGGCATCGGCCGGGCACTCTTCACCGAGCTCCTCGACGAGGCCCGTCGCCGCGGCGTGCGCGAGGTGTTCCTCGAGGTCCGCGCCGACAACCCGGTCGCGCAGGCGATGTACACCGGCTTCGGCTTCGAGCACATCGCGACGAGGCCGCGCTACTACCAGCCCGACGGCGTGGACGCCTGGGTCATGCGCGCGGAACTGCCCGCAGCGAGTGACGCCCCGGCCGCCGGAACCCGGTCCGTCGGACCCATCGGACAGGAGGCCCTCGATGGCTGAACCACTCGTGCTCGGGATCGAGACGAGCTGCGACGAGACGGGGGTCGGCATCGTCCGGGGGACCACCCTGCTCGCGAACGTCATCGCGTCGAGCATGGAGGAGCACGCGCGCTACGGCGGCGTCGTGCCCGAGGTCGCGGCGCGCGCGCACCTCGAGGCGATGACGCCGACGCTGACCGCGGCCCTCGACCAGGCCGGGGTCACGCTCGACGAGCTCGACGCCGTGGCGGTGACGGCAGGGCCCGGCCTCGCGGGCGCGCTCATGGTCGGCGTCGGAGCGGCGAAGGCCCTCGCGGTGGCGACCGGCAAGCCGCTCTACGGCGTCAACCACCTCGTCGGGCACGTCGGCGCGGACGTCCTCCGCTCGGACGGCTCCGAGATCGAGCTGCCGACCGTCGCGCTCCTGGTGTCCGGCGGCCACACGTCGCTGCTGCTCGTGCGCGACCTCGTCGGCGACGTCGAGCTGCTCGGCGAGACGATCGACGACGCCGCGGGTGAGGCGTTCGACAAGGTCGCACGGCTGCTCGGCCTGCCGTACCCGGGCGGCCCGCAGATCGACAAGGCGGCAGCCGACGGGAACCCGACGGCGATCCGGTTCCCCCGCGGCCTGACGCTGCCGAAGGACATGGCGGCGCACCGCTACGACTTCTCGTTCTCCGGGCTGAAGACCGCCGTCGCCCGCTGGGTGGAGCGGTGCCGCGACGAGGGCCGGGAGGTCCCGGTCGCCGACGTCGCGGCGTCCTTCCGCGAGGCCGTGGTCGACGTCCTCGTGACGAAGGCCCTGAACGCCTGCCGGGACACCGGCGTCGACCGGCTCCTGCTCGGCGGGGGCGTCGTCGCGAACGCCCGGCTCCGAGCGGTGGCGACGGAGCGGTGTGCAGCCGCCGGCGTCGAGCTGCGGATCCCGCCGTTCGACCTCTGCACGGACAACGGCGCCATGATCGCGGCCGTCGGGGCGCGACTCGTCGCCGAGGGGCACGCGCCGAGCGACCTCGGGATCGCCGCCGACTCCACGCTGCCGGTCACGACCGTCCAGGTCTGAGGTCCCGGGCGGACCCTGCTCCCGTGTGGAACGATGGGGTCCGGCGTCCGTCGAGCGGCGCCGGGAGGGGTGGACACGGTGTCCGATCAGAACCAGTGGCCGCGGCCGGGACAGTCCGACGGGCAGGCTGACGACGGCCGACCGGGATCGTCGCAGCCCGACGGCGCCCGTGCGTCCGATCCGACGTCCGCGCCGGGGGCGGCTCCGAGCGCGCCGCAGCCGCCGAGTGCGCCGCAGCCGACCGAGAACCCGTGGGCGCAGCGCTCGGGGACCGACGGGCAGCAGAACCCGTACGCGGCGCCGGGCAACCCGTACGCCGCGCCGAGCAACCCGTACGCTGCGCCGGGCAACCCGTACGCTGCACCGGGCAACCCGTACGCCGCACCGGGCCAGCAGCAGTCCGGCAGCCAGTCGCCGTACGGCGACCAGCAGGGCAGCAGCCAGCAGTACGGCGGCCAGCAGCAGTACGGCCAGTACGCCCCGCCGCAGTACGGCGCCCAGCCGTACTCGGGCCCCTACGCGTCCACGGGGTACCAGCCCTACGCGCAGCGACCCAAGACCAGCACCCTCGCGATCCTGTCGATCGTGTTCGCCTACGCCGGCATCCTCATCTGGCCGATCGTGATCCTGACCAGCCCGGCCGGCGCGATCATGGGGCACATCGCCCTCGGGAAGATCAAGCAGACCGGCGAGGGCGGCCGAGGTCTCGCGCTCGCCGGGATCATCGGAGGCTGGGTCCTCACCGGGTTGTGGATCCTCGGGGTCGGCGCGCTCATCGCCTTCTCCATCGCCACGCGAAGCTCGTACGACTCCTACGACACCTCGGGCACCGGCGCGTTCATCCTCTGACCGCCGCCCTCCCGGACCAGCACGACGACGGCCCTCGCACACGCGGGGGCCGTCGTCGTCCAGCGGGTTCCTAACCGGCCACCGCACCCAGCCGCTCGCAGAGGACCGCGGTGTGACGTCCCTCCAGGCGGGTGAGCACGAGCGTCACGGAACGGCGTCCCCGCAGCCGCAGCCGCTTCCGGAACTGCGCCGGGTCGACGTCGACCCCGCGCTTCTTGATCTCCACCGTGCCGACGTCGTCCGCGGCCAGCCGGGCGGCGAGCTGCTTCACGTCGAGCGGCATCGTGTCGACCACGCGGAACCCCTGCGCGAACGGCGTGGTCACCGCGCGGTCCGACGTCACGTACGCGATGCCGTCGGAGAGCATGCGGCCGTCGACCGCCCGGGCGAGGTCCCCGATCAGCCGGGCGCGGATGACGGCTCCGTCGGGCTCGTAGAGGTACGCACCGAGTCCACCGACCTCGACGTCGGGCGCATCGGCTTCCCCGGTCATCTCCGCCGTGCCGTGCGCTCCGATGACCGTCGCTGCTCGGCGCACCCCGGGACGGGCGAGCGGGCCGAACCAGAGGGCGAGTTCGACGACCTCGCGGTCGACGGACACCCACTGCGCCTCGGCGGTGTCGGGGATGAGGTCGCGGTCGATGCCGGGCCCGAGCTTGACGCCCGTCGGGGTCGTGGTGGCGGCGGCGAACACGGTGTCGAGCGACGGCGACCAGTCGTCCGGGTCGGCGAGCCGTCGGGTGGCGCCGTGGCCGGGGGTCCGGCGCGCGGGGTCCATCCAGACACCGTCCACCCGCGTGAGGTCGAAGTCGGCGGCGTCGCCGAGCTCCACCCGCGCGGCATCCCACGGTGCGAGGTTGTGTGTCGCGACCGCCGCGGTGACCTCGTCGCGGTCCACGGCGGTGACGTCGAGGTCGAGCGCGGCCATCGCCATCGCGTCCCCGCCGATCCCGCAGCCGAGGTCGGCCACGCGGGTGAGTCCGGCCGCGGCGAACCGGCCGGCGTGCTGCGCCGCGACCTGGAGGCGGGTGGCCTGTTCGAGCCCGGCCTCGGTGAAGAGCATGCGGGAGGCGAACGGTCCGAACTTCGCGCCGGCCTTCTGCCGGAGCTTCGCCTGGGTCAGGACGGCCGCGACGAGCCCGGGGTCGTGCCCCTCGGCGCGCAGCCGCGAGACGACCCGGACGATCTCGCCGCCGTCGGACACGCTCGGAGTACGGTCGAGCAGGGCCATCCCCTCGGGGGTGAGCAGCTGGGCGAGTTCGGCGGCGTCCATCCTCCGATCCTCCCAGGTGCAGCACCGGGTCCACCGCGCTGGCACTCGGATTGACCGAGTGCCAGCGGACCCCCTAGAGTTGGCGTTGGCACTCTCCTGTGCGTAGTGCCAACCCGGTTCCCATCTGTACCGAGTCAGTACCGAGAAAGAAGAGGTCACCGTGGCCGTCAGCATCAAGCCGCTCGAGGATCGCATCGTCATCCGCCAGGTCGAGGCGGAGCAGACCACCGCTTCCGGTCTGGTCATCCCGGACACCGCCAAGGAGAAGCCCCAGGAGGGCGAGGTCGTGGCAGTGGGCCCGGGCCGCGTCGACGACAACGGCAACCGCATCCCGCTGGACATCGCCGTCGGCGACAAGGTCATCTACTCCAAGTACGGCGGCACCGAGGTCAAGTACTCGGGCGAGGACCTGCTGGTCCTCTCGGCCCGCGACGTCCTCGCGGTCGTCGTGCGCTGAGTCCAGCCACACTGCGAACGCCCCGTCGGCCACCAGGCCGGCGGGGCGTTCGTGCGTCCGCTGCGCTTCCGGCCCGGGCCCACGTCGCCGGTTCCGACGCGACGCGCCAGCGACGCGGCGGCCGTGCCGATGGGTGGAGGCACGGTGCCGGGCCTCAGCGTCGGCGCGGCTTCCTAGGATGGTTCCGTGACCGAACCGACGCCCGCCCAGTCCGCCCGCAGCGAGGCATCCGTCGGTGTCGTGCAGGCGATCGTCGCGTACGGGCTGTGGGGACTCATGCCGCTGCTCTTCGCAGCGATGTCCCCGGCCGGCGCGGTCGAGATCGTCGCGTGGCGGATCGTCTTCGGGCTGGTGTTCTGCGCGGTCGCGATCGTCGTCACGCGGTCGTGGCTCCGGACCCGCTCCCTGGTCGCCCAGCGCCGTGTGATGCTCGTGATGGGGCTCGCCGCGGTGCTCATCCTCGTGAACTGGACCGTGTACGTCGCCGCGACGACGACCGGCCACACGGTCGAGGCCGCCCTCGGCTACTTCATCAACCCGCTCGTCACGATCGCGCTCGGCGTCGTCGTGCTGCGGGAGCGCCTGCGTCCGGCGCAGTGGGCCGCGGTCGGGATCAGCGTCGTCGCGGTCGTGGTCATCGCGGTCGGGTACGGGCAGATGCCGTGGATCTCACTGGCGCTCGCGTTCTCGTTCGGGCTCTACGGACTCGTGAAGAAGCGGGTCGGGGGCACGGTGGACGCGCTGAGCGGGCTGACGATCGAGACGGTGTGGCTGCTGCCGCTCGCGGTGGCGGCGCTGCTGGTGATGGGTGTGACGGGCCTCGGTGGCGGGGTGACGTTCACGAGCGAGGGCTGGGGGCACGTCGTCGTGACGGTGCTGACCGGCCCGGCGACCGCGGTGCCGCTGCTGCTCTTCGCCTCGTCGGCCCGGCGGGTCAGCCTGTCGACCCTGGGGTTGACGCAGTACCTCGCACCGGTGATGCAGCTCCTCGTCGGGGTGGTCGTGCAGCACGAGCCGATGCCGCCCGAGCGGTGGGCGGGCTTCGCGATCGTGTGGCTGGCGCTCGTCGTGCTCACGGTGGACAGCTTCGCCGCCGCACGGTCCTCGCGCCGGCGTGCCCAGGCCGCCCCGCTGGCGGACCCGGCCTGACCCGACGGGGGCGGGTCGTGCCTCCCGGCCGTGTCCGCGGAGGCGAGTCTCGCGCCCGGCGACAGATCTCGCGCCATCCGCCACGAGACACGACGCTGGCCCCGAGTCTCGGCTGCGTACAGCCGAGACTCGGGGCCAGTCGTGCTGGTCGGACCTACTTCACCGAGCCCTGGATGGCGCTCTGGTAGACCGGCTTGTTGTCCTTGTCGAACTTGTAGATGCCGATGTAGGCGCTCGACGGATCGTTGTTCTCGTCGAACGGACCGATGCCGGACGGACCCGTGTAGTGGATGTCCTTCCCGTCACCGAGGAGCGACGAGCACTCCTTGAAGGTCGAGCACTCGGTGCCGCCGTCGGCGCCGGACACCGCGGCCATGTTGGCCTGGATGGTGCCCGAGTCGGTGCCCTTGCCCTTCACGGCAGCGAGGGCCGCGAGCACGGTGGCGTCGTAGGACTCGGCCGCGTACGAGTAGTCGGCGAGCGTCTTGCCCGAGGACGTCTTGTAGAACTCGGCGAAGCGCTTCTTCAGGTCGTCCTTCGGCGAGGCGCCGGGGATGGTGCCCTGGGCGCCGGTGAGGGTGCCGGCGTCGAAGTCCTTCGAGTAGTCCGCCGTGTTGCCGTCGGACATGTAGATCTTCGACATGTCGGCGTTCTGCGCCTTGAGCTCCGGGATGATCGACTTCGTCTCGTCGAAGGCGAGCACGACGATCGCGTCCGGCTTCGAGTCGAGCGCCGCCGTCACCTCGGACGAGAACGTCGTCTGTCCGGGCGGGAACTCCTGGCCCTTGCCCTTGCCGCCGTAGACGACCTGGCCACCAGAGGCCTCCACCGCGGCCTGGACCGAGTTGCGCAGGCCCGTGCCGTAGGTGTCGTTGAAGACGAGGAACGCGACCTTGGCGTTGCCGTCACCGGTGACCAGCTGGCCGAGCGCCGAGCCCTGCACCGAGTCCGGCGGAGCGGTCCGGAAGTAGTACGAAGAGTAGCCCGAGAGGTCGGTCGCGGTGTTCGCGGGGGAGATCTCCACGATGCAGTTGCTCGTGAGCTGGTCGATCACGTTGAGGGTGACGGACGAGGACTCCGCGCCGATCGCGACCGGCACCTTCGCGTTCACGAGCTTCGTGGCTGCGGCGCTCGACACGGTCATGTCGTTGCTGTCACCCGAGTCGGTGGCGGGGCTGATCGAGACGTCCTTGCCCAGCACGCCCCCGGCGGCGTTGATGTCCTCGACCGCGAGGCCGACGCCGGACTCGGCGGGCGGGTTGAGGTACGCCAGCGAGCCGGTGAGCGGCAGGATCGTGCCGATCTTCAGCGCATCGGTGCTGGGGTTGTCCGGAGCCTTGCAGCTCGCGGCCGGGTCCTTCTTCGCGCCGCCGGAGGCGGACTCCGAAGGGGCGCTGCCGCCCGAGGTGGTGGAACACGCGGCGAGCAGGAGCGCTGCAACTCCCGCCACTGCCAGTGCCGAGGTGGCACGGGTGGTTCTGATCATCCGTGGAGCCCTTTCTCTGCGCGGGGGGCCGGACCGCATCGGGTCGAGCGCGGTGTCCTCCGCGTGGGATGTCGAGAAAGCTAGAGCGGATACGTTTCGCCCGTGTGACGATCATCCACCCCTGGATGTTTCGTTACAGAGCCGTGATGAATCTGAGCAGGCGCACAACTGATCGGCTCCGGACGCGCGAACGCCCCGCTCCTCGACGAGGAACGGGGCGTTCGGCGCTGGTTGCGTCAGCGGCTGTAGTTCGGCGCCTCGACGACCATCTGCACGTCGTGCGGGTGCGACTCCTTCAGCCCGGCCGGGGTGATCCGGACGAACTTGCCGCGGGCCTTGAGTTCCGGGATCGTCCGGCCGCCGACGTAGAACATCGACTGCCGGAGCCCGCCGACGAGCTGGTAGACGGCGTTCGCCACGGAGCCGCGGTAGGGCACCTGGCCCTCGATGCCCTCGGGGATGAGCTTGTCGTCCGAGGGGACGTCGGCCTGGAAGTAGCGGTCCTTCGAGTACGAGGTCTTCTTGCCGCGGGTCTGCAGTGCGCCGAGGGAGCCCATCCCGCGGTACGCCTTGAACTGCTTGCCGTTGACGAAGACGAGGTCGCCGGGGGACTCGTCGGTGCCCGCGAGGAGCGAGCCGAGCATGACCGTGTCGGCACCCGCGACGAGGGCCTTCGCGATGTCGCCCGAGTACTGCAGGCCGCCGTCGGCGATGACCGGGACACCGGCTTCGCGGGCGGCGAGCGATGCCTCGTACACGGCGGTGACCTGGGGCACGCCGACACCGGCGACGACCCGCGTGGTGCAGATCGAGCCCGGGCCCACGCCGACCTTGACGGCGTCGACACCCGCGTCGATGAGCGCCTGCGCGCCGGAACGGGTCGCCACGTTGCCGCCGATCACGTCCACACCGGCGAACGCCGGGTCGGCCTTGATGCGGCGCACCATGTCGAGCACGCCTTCGCTCTCGCCGTTGGCGGTGTCGACGACGAGGACGTCCACGCCCGCCTCGAGCAGGGCGGTCGCGCGCTGCCAGGCGTCGCCGAAGAAGCCGATGGCCGCGCCCACGCGCAGCCGTCCCGCGTCGTCCTTCGTGGCGTCCGGGTACTTCTCGCTCTTGTCGAAGTCCTTGACCGTGATGAGGCCCTTGAGCCGGCCGGACTCGTCGACGAGGGGGAGCTTCTCGATCTTGTGCTCGGCGAAGATCGCGACGGCGTCGTCGGGGTCGATGCCGACCGGGGCCGTGATGAGCGGCGCCTTCGTCATGACGTCGCGCACGAGCGTGGTCTGGTGCTCGAAGGGCGCCACGAAGCGCATGTCGCGGTTCGTGATGATGCCCACGAGCTTGCCGTCGCCCTCGACCACCGGCAGGCCGGAGACGCGGAACTGCCCGCAGATCGCGTCGACCTCGGCCACGGTGGCGTCCGGGGTGGTGGTCACCGGGTTGGTGATCATGCCCGACTCGGACCGCTTGACCTTGTCGACCGCCGCGGCCTGGTCGGCGATGGACATGTTGCGGTGCAGGATGCCGATGCCGCCCTGGCGCGCCATCGCGATCGCCATGCGGGCCTCGGTGACGGTGTCCATCGCCGCGGAGAGCAGCGGGACGTGCACCTGGATGCGCTTGGTGAGCCGGGACGTCGTGGACGCCTCGCTCGGGATGACGTCGGTGTGTCCGGGCAGGAGCATGACGTCGTCGTACGTGAGTCCGATGAATCCGAACGGATCCGGCTGGTCCATGAGTCCCCTTCGTGGGCGGGGTGCCGTGCGGGCGGCACCTGAAGTGGTCGAGACACCGGGAACGCAGCAACGGGTTCCGGATGAGCAATGGTAACGCGCGGGGGTGCACGCGCATTCCGGACCAGGAGTGGCTCCCGTTCCTGAGCAGCATCACGGTTACGGCACGATTTCTCCAGGGAACGCGGTGGAAACACGGGGGACACAAAAACTCCCTAGGGTCCTCGACATCCGAACGAGAGGCTCATCCGTGGGTTCCATCACTCCGCCGGGGCCGGCACTGCTGCGCCGGTTCCGCCGAGGGGCACCAGGCCGCAGCCGCCTGCTCCTCGCCGCAGTACTCTTCCTCGCCTTCCTCGCCACCTTCGCGATCGACTGGGCAGTGTCGCCCGCGGCGCAGGCGGCGACGAGCAGCCCGTCCGCCAGTGCGTCGAGCCCGACCGGGCCGTGCACGGTCAGCACCACGAACGGCTGCATCCGCGGCACGATCCTCGACGCCGAGCGGAAGCCCGCCGTCGGGGTCGACGTCGACGTCACGGGTGCGGGCGGCTTCGACCAGACCGCGACGACCGACGACTCCGGTCGCTGGTCGGTCTCGGTCACGACGGCCGGGCAGTACACCGTGAGCGTCGACCAGGACACGCTGCCGAAGGGGCAGTACCTGACCAACGCGGCCGACGCCGACCGGAAGGTCTCCGCGACGTTGAACGCCAACGTCGGTCAGATCTTCCAGCTCTCGGACCAGCAGGGCGCCACCACGCAGGCGGACACGAGCAGCTTCAGCTTCACCCGCGCCTGGCAGCAGTTCGCCTCGGGGATCCGACTCGGGCTCCTCATCGCGCTGGCGTCGATCGGCCTGTCGCTGATCTACGGCACCACGGGGCTCTCGAGCTTCTCGCACGGTGAGCAGGTGACCCTCGGCGGTCTCCTCGCCTACGTCTTCGCGAACCAGCTCGGGTGGAACATCTGGGTGACGGGCATCGTCGTCACGCTGTTGTGCGCCGCCACGGGCTACCTGCAGGACGCGGCGATCTGGCGGCCGCTCCGCCGGAAGCGCATCAGCCTCACGCAGCTCATGATCGTCACGATCGGCCTCTCGATCGCCGCGCAGTACGCCTTCCAGTACTTCTTCGGCGCCGCCACGGTCCGCATCCAGAAGGGCAACCCGGAGACGCTGTCCTTCGCGGGCATCACGCTGACCGTGCAGTCCTACGTCGCGATGGCGATCGCCCTCGTCGTGCTCGTCGCCACGGGGCTCTTCCTCGCGAAGACCCGCTTCGGCCGGGCCACCCGCGCGGTCTCGGACAACCCGGCGCTCGCCGCGGCGTCCGGCATCGACGTGGACCGGGTGATCCGGTTCGTGTGGACGCTCGCCGCCGGCCTCGCCGGCCTGTCCGGCGTCATGCTCGGCCTCGTGCTCAACGGCGTCAACTGGCAGACCGGCCTCCAGCTGCTCCTGCTCATGTTCGCGTCGGTGACCCTCGGTGGTCTCGGCACCGCGTACGGGGCACTCGCGGGCTCGATGATCATCGGCATCGTCGTGGAGCTCACGAACCTCGTGCTGCCGGGCGACTTCAAGTACGCCACGGCCCTCGTGATCCTCATCCTCATCCTGCTGTTCCGGCCGCAGGGCATCTTCGGTCGCGCCGAGCGGATCGGCTAAGGAGCGTCGCCATGGACTACTTCCTCTCCCTGCTCTCCGCGTTGTCGCAGGAGGCACTCGCCCCGACCACGGCAGCGTTCGCGCTCGCCGCGATCGGCCTCAACGTGCACTTCGGTCTCACCGGCCTCGTCAACATGGGCCAGGCGGCGTTCCTGCTGCTCGGCGAGTACGGCTTCGCGATCTCGATCACGAACGGGCTGCCGTTCGTGGTCGCGGTGCTCGTCGCCCTCGCCATCGCCATCGTGTTCGCGATCATCCTCGGCATCCCGACGCTGCGGCTCCGCGGCGACTACCTGGCGATCGTCACGATCTCCGGCGCGGAGATCATCCGCATGGTCGGACGTTCGAGCCTGCTCACCGACACGACCGGCGGCTCGAACGGCATCGCCGGTTCGACCTACCGTGACCCGTTCAACGCCATCAGCCCGCTGCCGGACGGCACCACGACCATCCTGTGGTTCACGTACTCGAACAACGGCGTCAACGGCTGGTGGATCCGGCTCGCGGCGTGGGGGCTCGTCGCCCTGTTCACGCTCGTGCTCTTCCTGCTCATGCGGAGCCCGTGGGGCCGTGTCGTCAAGGCGATCCGCGAGGACGAGGACGCGGTGCGCTCCCTGGGCAAGAACGTCTACTCGTACAAGATGCAGGCGCTCGTCTTCGGTGGCGCACTCGGTGCCCTGGCCGGCGTGATCTACGTCCTGCCGAGTTCCGTGCAGCCGGACGCCATGGGCCGCTCGATGACGTTCTTCATCTGGACGGCACTCATCCTCGGAGGCGCTGCGACGGTGTTCGGCCCGGTGCTCGGCGCGGTGCTGTTCTTCGTCGTCCGGCTCTTCATCCGCACGGTGGCGGGCGACTTCATCCCCGACTCGATCATGAACCAGCAGCAGGCGGAGCAGTTCTCCTACGTGCTCGTCGGCGTCGCGCTCATGCTCCTCATCGTGTTCCGCCCACAGGGACTCCTCGGCAACAAGAAGGAGCTGACGTTCAGTGTCTGAGACCTACGCGCACCCGAAGGACGACGCCATCCTCACGGTGGACACCGTCACGCGGCGCTTCGGCGGCATGACCGCGGTCGACGTCGACCACCTCGAGGTCCAGCGCGGCTCGATCACCGCGCTGATCGGCCCGAACGGCGCCGGCAAGACCACCTTCTTCAACCTGCTCACGGGGTTCGACAAGCCGAGCCCCGGTGCCACGACCCGGTTCAACGGGGACACGCTGCAGAAGACGAGCGCGACGCACATCGCGAACAAGGGCATGGTCCGCACGTTCCAGCTCACCAAGGCGCTGTCCCGGCTCACGGTGATGCAGAACATGCTGCTCGGCGCCCGCGACCAGCCGGGGGAGAACTTCTTCGTCGGTCTGGTCCCGGCGCTCTGGCGGAAGCGCGAGCGCGAGATCACCGCGAAGGCGGAGGAGCTGCTCGCCCGCTTCAAGCTCCTCGAGAAGCAGGACGACTACGCCGGCTCGCTCTCGGGCGGGCAACGCAAGCTCCTCGAGATGGCCCGGGCGCTCATGTCCGACCCGACGATGATCATGCTCGACGAGCCGATGGCCGGCGTGAACCCGGCGCTGACCCAGTCGCTGCTCGGGCACATCCAGTCCCTCCGCGACGACGGCATGACGGTCCTCTTCGTCGAGCACGACATGCACATGGTCCGGCACATCTCGGACTGGGTGGTCGTGATGGCCGAGGGCAAGGTCGTGGCCGAGGGCCCGGCGGACACCGTGATGGACGACCAGGCCGTCATCGACGCGTACCTCGGCGCCCACCACGACACCGACCTCGGTGACGACTCGCTCCTGACCGAGGAGACCTACGAGGAGCTCGCCGAAGAGGTCGAGCAGGAAGACGAACAGCGCGAGGAAGACGAGCAGGAGGCGACCCGATGACCGACGCAAGCGAGCCCACGAGCGCGAGCAGCGCCTCCAGTCCGGCGACCGACGCGACGGGCGCGACGGGCGCGACCGACACGACGGGCGCGACGTCCGCGACCGCGACGATCGACCGCGGCGAGCCGGTCCTCAGCGCCAAGAACCTCGTCGCCGGGTACCTGCCCGGGGTGAACATCCTCAACGGCTGTGACCTCGACTGCTACCCGGGCGAACTCATCGGCATCATCGGTCCGAACGGCGCGGGGAAGTCGACGCTCCTCAAGGCCCTGTTCGGCCTGGTCTCCATCCGCGAGGGTGCGGTGACCCTGCAGGGCGAGGACATCACGAACCTCAAGGCGAACAAGCTCGTGCAGGCCGGGGTGGGGTTCGTCCCGCAGACGAACAACGTCTTCCCCTCCCTGTCCATCGAGGAGAACCTCCAGATGGGGCTGTACCTCCGGCCCCGCAAGTTCGCGGAGCGCCTCGAGGTCATCTACGACCTCTTCCCGGTGCTCGCGCAGCGACGCAACCAGCGGGCCGGCTCGCTCTCCGGCGGCGAGCGGCAGTCGGTCGCGATGGCCCGTGCGCTGATGATGGACCCGAAGGTGCTGCTGCTCGACGAGCCGAGCGCCGGCCTGTCGCCGGTGCGCCAGGACGAGACCTTCATCCGGACGCGCCGGATCAACAAGGCCGGTGTGTCGATCATCATGGTCGAGCAGAACGCGCGACGCTGTCTGCAGATCTGCGATCGTGGGTACGTGCTCGACCAGGGGAGGAACGCGTACTCGGGCACCGGGCGTGAGCTCGCCGACGACCCGAAGGTCATCGAGCTGTACCTGGGGACGCTCGCCAAGGACGTCGACTCGGCGCGCTAGCGCTGGTCGACCGCGGGTCCCGCTGTGGGGGTGGGATCCGCTCCGGGTGGGGCCGTGCGTGGACGCTCCGCGCCGCACGGCCCCATTCCCTCGCCCCGTTCCCCGGCCTGGAGGCGCGGGTCGTCCCCGCCGTTCGGCTACCGTTGCCGGGGTGCGGACCCCCGGACCCCTCGTGCTCGACGCCGTCGTGTGGCTGCTCTTCGTCGTGCTCTTCGTGGGGGCCGCGCTGCTCGTGAAGGCGGCCGCCGTGCTGCTCGTCGTCCTGGTCGTGCTCGTCGTGCTCCTCGGCCTCACGCTGCGGATCCTGAGGAAGCGTCGTCCTCGAGGCTGAGCGTGCTTCATCCTCCAGGGGGACGGTGCTCAGCCTCGGCCCCGATCCGCGCGGGATGCGGTGACGCCACGCTGAGGGCGTGACCACGCTCATCAACGACCCGCGCGTCGGCGCGGTGCCCGTGCCGCCGACGTCTGCGGTCGGGCCGCTCCGCACCGTGCACCCCGCCGCGATCGCCGCGAACGTCCGCCGGGTCACCGTCCGAGGACACGACCTGATCGCCGTCGTGAAGGCCGACGGCTACGGGCACGGCGCGGCCACGGTGGCGACGACCGCGCTCGCCGCGGGGGCCACCGCGCTCGGCACGGCCACACTGCCCGAGGCGCTCGCCCTCCGCGCCGCGGGCATCGACGCCCGCGTGCTCTGCTGGCTGCACCTCCCCGGCGCCGACTTCACGACCGCCGCCCGCGAGCGGGTCGAGGTCGCGGTCGGTGACCGGGCCACCCTCGTCGCCGTCGCCGAGGCCGGACGCCGCTCGGGGACCGCCGTGGTCGTGCACCTGCACGTCGACACCGGCATGGCGCGCGAGGGCGCCGAACCCCACCGCTGGCAGGCGCTCCTCGACGCCGCCGTCGCCGCCGAACGCGCCGGGTACGTCGTCGTCCGCGCGGTGATGGGCCACGTGCCGAACGCCGACCGCGCCTCGGCCTCGCGCGCCGCCACCCTGCTGCGGCTCGCCGGGCTCGCGGCCGACCTGACCCTCGGGCACCCGGTCGAGCTGCACCTCGGCGGGACGCCGGCCGCGTTCGCCGGGGCCGACCTCACCGGCATCGCCGTCCGCGTCGGCGCCGCCCTCGTCGGCATCGGCCCCGGGCACGCCGGACTCGTGCCCGCGATGACGGTCACCGCTCCGGTCGTCGCGGTGCGGTCCGTCCGTGCGGGCACCCCGGTCGGCTACGACGGCACCTGGACCGCGCCGCGGGACGCCGTGCTCGCCGTGCTGCCGGTCGGCTACGCGGACGGGGTGCCGCGCGCCGCGTCCGGGTCCGCACGGGTGGGCCTCCGCGGGCAGCTCGTGCCGGTGGTCGGGCGGATCAACATGGACCAGGTCGTGCTCGACGTGACCGGGGTGCCCGGGTCGCCCGTGGTGCCCGGCGAGGTCGCCACGCTGATCGGACCCGCGGGCGTGCCCGCCGCCGGGCCGAGCGCCGCGGACTGGGCGACCTGGGCCGACACGAACGCCCACGAGATCATCACCGGACTCGGCGGCCGCATCGAGCGAGCCGTCGACACCACCACCAGCAGGAGCAGCGCATGAGCACCACCGCACCCGTCCGCGTCGTCGTCATCGGCGGCGGCGCCAACAGCGAGCACGAGGTCGGCCTCGCGAGCGCCGCCTCGGTCGCGGCCGCCCTCGACCCGACGCGGTACGAGGTCGCGCGTCTGACGATCGAACGCGACGGCGGGTGGCGATCGGCCGACCTGCCGTGCTCCTTCCCCGAGGCCGCCGCCGTGCTCGCCGCCGCCGACGTGGTGTTCCCCGCGGTGCACGGTCCGGGCGGTGAGGACGGCTCGCTCGCCGCACTCGCCGCGCTCGCCGGGGTGCCCGTCGTCTGTTCCCCGGTCGGTGCCGGGGCGCTCGCCATGGACAAGTGGGCGACGAAGCTCGTCGCCCAGGCGTCGGGGGTCGCCGTCGCCCCGAGCACCCTGCTCACCCGCGCCGACGCGGCCCCCGTCGACGCCGAAGTCCTGCGGTCCGCCGTCGGCCCGATGCCCTGGATCGTCAAGCCGGTGGCCGGCGGTTCGAGCTACGGGGTGAGCCGGGTCGACGCTCCCGGGCAGCTGGACGCAGCACTCGCCGAGGCGTTCGCGCACGACGACCGCGTGCTCGTCGAGCGTCTCGTGACCGGACGCGAGGTCGACGTCGCCGTGCTCGAACGGGTCACCGGCGAACTCGTCGTGGGCCCGCCGCTCGAGGTCCTCAACGACGCCGCCGGGTTCTTCGACGCCGACACGAAGTACGACGGCAGCGCGCGGTTCGTGCTGCCGGCCCCGCTCGAGCCCGCGGTCGCGGAGCGCATCGACACCGTGGCCCGCACCCTGTTCGCACGCCTCGGGTGCGCCGGCCTCGCCCGCGTCGACTGCTTCGTCACACCGGAGGGCGAGGTCGTCCTCAACGAGGTGAACACGATGCCCGGACTGACCGCGCAGTCGCAGCTCCCGAAGATGTTCGCGGCGGTCGGCATCGACTACCCCGAGCTGCTGTCCGGACTCGTCGAGACCGCCCGGCGACCGTCCACCCGGTCGGGGACCCGTGTGGGGGCCGCCCGCTAGGCTGTGCCCGTGAGTGAAGTCGAGATCGGTGCAGGCAAGCGCGGACGACGGGCGTACGCGTTCGACGACATCGCGGTGGTCCCCTCGCGACGCACGCGTGACCCGCGCGACGTCTCCGTCCAGTGGACGATCGACGCGTTCACGTTCGAGTCGCCGATCCTCTCCGCGCCGATGGACTCCGTCGCCTCGCCGGCCACGGTCATCCAGATGGGCAAGCTCGGCATCCTCGGTGTCCTCGACCTCGAGGGCCTCTGGACCCGCTACGAGGACCCGGCGCCGTACTACGACGAGATCAAGAGCCTCACCGACGGCAACGTCACGAAGCGCATGCAGGAGATCTACTCCGAGCCGATCAAGGCCGAGCTGATCACCGCGCGCCTCGCCGAGATCCGCGCCGCCGGGGTGCCGGTCGCCGGCTCGCTCAGCCCGCAGCGCACGCAGGAGTTCTCGCAGACCGTCGTCGACGCCGGCGTCGACCTGTTCGTCATCCGCGGCACGACCGTCTCGGCGGAGCACGTCTCGCAGGACGAAGAGCCGCTGAACCTCAAGAAGTTCATCTACGAGCTCGACGTCCCCGTGATCGTCGGCGGCGCCTCGACGTACACGGCGGCCCTGCACCTCATGCGCACCGGTGCCGCGGGGGTCCTCGTCGGCTTCGGCGGCGGCGCAGCGTCGACCACCCGCGCCGCGCTCGGGATCCACGCGCCGATGGCCACCGCCGTGGCGGACGTCGCCGGAGCCCGTCGTGACTACATGGACGAGTCCGGCGGCCGGTACGTGCACGTCATCGCCGACGGCGGGCTCGACACCGCGGGCGACGTCGTCAAGGCGATCGCGATGGGTGCCGACGCGGTCATGCTCGGCACGGCCCTGGCCCGCGCGACCGAGGCCCCCGGCGGCGGCTTCCACTGGGGTGCCGAGGCCCACCACCCGGAGCTGCCCCGCGGCCGCCGGGTCGAGGTCGGCACGATCGCCCCGCTCGAGAACGTCCTGCACGGCCCGACCCCGACGTGGGACGGCCGCGCGAACATCGTCGGCGCCCTGCGTCGGTCGATGGCGACCACCGGATACTCCGACGTCAAGGAGTTCCAGCGAGTAGAAGTGGTCGTGGCGCCGTACCACCAGCACTGACGCTCCGGCGCCGCCCGTGAACCGGAGGCGACCATGGCGAAGGCAACGACCACCAGCAGCACGACGGCCCGCTCGGCCGGTGGGGTCGGGTTCGACCCGACCGTGAAGCTCGGTCCGGACGAACGCGCGGCGGCGATCACCGCGCTCAAGGAGCACGAGGTGGACGTCCTCGTGGTCGGCGGCGGCATCGTCGGCGCCGGCAGCGCGCTCGACGCCGCCACACGTGGCCTGAGCGTCGGCATCGTCGAGGCCCGCGACTGGGGTTCGGGCACGTCGAGCCGGTCCTCGAAGCTCGTGCACGGCGGCATCCGCTACCTCGAGCAGCTCAACTTCGCGCTCGTGCGTGAGGCCCTGATCGAGCGCGGTCTGCTCCTGCAGCGGATCGCCCCGCACCTGGTGAAGCCCGTCCGCTTCCTCTACCCGCTCAACCACCGGGTGTGGGAGCGCTTCTACATCGGCATCGGCATGGCGATGTACGACGTGTTCAGCTGGTCCGGCGGCCGACCCCCGGGCGTCCCGCACCACCGGCACCTCAGCCGCAAGCAGGTCCTGAAGAACATGCCCGGCCTGAAGAAGGACGCCTTCGTCGGCGGCATGACCTACTACGACGCGCAGGTCGACGACGCGCGCTACGTCGCCTCGCTCGTCCGCACGGCAGCGTCGTACGGTGCGCACGCCGCGAGCCGGGTCCGCATCGAGGGCTTCATCAAGGTGGGGGAGCGGGTCGTCGGCGCCCACGCGCACGACATCCAGACCGGTGAGCGCTTCGACGTCCGGGCCAAGCAGGTCGTCAACGCGACGGGCGTGTGGACCGACGACACCCAGGCCATGGTCGGCACCCGCGGGCAGTTCAAGGTGCGGGCGTCGAAGGGCGTGCACCTCGTCATCCCGCGTGACCGCTTCCAGTCGAACACCGGCATGATCCTCCGCACCGAGAAGAGCGTCCTCTTCGTCATCCCGTGGGGCCGGCACTGGCTCGTCGGCACCACCGACACCGACTGGAACCTCGACAAGGCGCACCCCGCGGCGACCGCGGCGGACATCGACTACATCCTCGAGCACGTCAACAAGGTGCTCGCGGTCCCGCTCACCCGCGAGGACGTCGAGGGCGTCTACGCCGGCCTCCGCCCGCTCCTCGCCGGCGAGTCCGACCAGACCTCGCAGCTCAGCCGCGAGCACGTCGTCGCGCACACCGCGCCAGGACTCGTCGTCGTGGCCGGCGGCAAGTGGACGACGTACCGCGTGATGGGCAAGGACGCCATCGACGAGGCCGTCGCGGCGATGGACGGCAAGATCCCGGAGTCGACCACCGAGGACATCCCGCTCCTCGGCGCCGAGGGTTACCCGGCCGCGTGGAACCGGCGCGGGCGCACGGCACGGTCGGTCGGGGTGCACAAGGTCCGCATCGAGCACCTGCTCAACCGCTACGGCACGCTGGCGACCGAGGTCCTGCAGCTCGTCGAGCAGGACCCGTCCCTCGCCGAACCGCTCCCGCAGGCCGACGACTACATCGGTGCCGAGGTCGTCTACGCGGCCTCGCACGAGGGCGCCCTGCACCTCGAGGACGTCCTCGCCCGGCGCACCCGCATCTCGATCGAGGCCTGGGACCGCGGGGAGTCCGCGGCGCCGGTCGCCGCGAAGCTCATGGCCGACGTCCTCGGGTGGGACCAGGAGACCACCGAGAACGAGGTCTCGAACTACCTCACGCGCGTCGCGGCCGAGCGCGCGTCGCAGCTCCAGCCCGACGACGAGTCGGCGGACCGCGTCCGCCTCGAGGCGCCGGACATCGCGTTCGGCTTCGACGAGGACGACGTGGTCGTCGGCGGCGGCCGGTCGAGCGGTGCGGACGGTGCGAAGGCGTCCGACGAGCAGGTGGTCGGGGAGAAGACGAGCGAACCCCGGTAGGCGACGGACGTCGCCGAGCCGCACCGTGCCTCCAGACCGGCCTGGAGGCACGGTGCGCGCCCGTCAGACCGCGGACGTCCGGTGGGCGGTGCGTCGGACGTGCACGGCCTGGCCGACGACGAGCACGAACGGCATCGCGACGAGGGCGGCGCCGCTGGCGCCGACGAGGACCGTGAACCAGGCGGTGTGGTACCCGCCGTCGACCATGAACGCGTCGGCGACGTCCATGCCGAGCGCGGTCCCGCTCATCCAGGCGGGCGCGATCCCCGCGGCGAGCACGCCGAGGTGCGCCGCGACCATCGCGAACAGCGGTGCCCGCTGCTCCGAGAGGACCCACTGGAGGCCCGCGGCGAGCAGCACGCCCACGACGCCGACCCCGACGACCACCGCCACGTCGACACCGGTGTGGAAGCCCTGCCGCTCGAGCTCGGCGTAGATCGAGCCCAGCGACCGTCCCGGCACCGCCGCGAGCGGGTCGAGCACCAGCTGGACCACGACGAGCAGCGCGGCGTACAGCGCCACCACCGCCACGCCGACGACGGCCACGACACCCCGAGATCGCTGCATCCCCCGACGCTAGCCCGGGCCCCGAGCCCGACGCGTCCACCGACCGGATGACCCGGAATGCCCGGCGACCGGCGGTGGTTATCATCGTGGTACTCGGAAAGGGAGGCCATCTCATGGTCGACGTCCATCGCGTCAAGCTCCCCGGAGTCGGCGTGCTGCACAGCTTCTACACCGACGACGGTGGCAAGTGCGGTGTCATCACGCACCGGTCGGGACACTCCGACCTCATCTCCTTCGCGGACGTCTCCGACGGCGCGGACAAGTCGGAGAAGGTGTCGCTGCGCCTCAGCGAGGACGAAGCGCACACCCTCGCGGAGCTCCTCGGCGGCACCCGGATCACCGAGGGCCTCGACAAGCTCGACGAGATCCCGGGCCTCAGCATCGACTGGTTCTCCGTCGACTACGACGACGCCATCGCCGGCAAGCCCCTCGGCGACCTCCACGACTCGGGCTTCATCGGCCTGACCGTCGTCGCGGTGGTCCGTGGCGACAGCGCCAACCCGGCTCCCTCCCCGGACTTCGTCGTGTTCCCGGGCGACACCATCGTCGTCGCCGGCGCGCCCGAGAAGGTCGCGAAGGCGTTCTCGTTCTACCGCAGCGGAGAGCTTGCGGCCGCCTCGGCCGAGGCCCCGCGCCGGAGCTAGCGCGTGCACCTGGGCGGTGAGCTGCTCACCATCGGTGTGCTGTTCGTCATCGCCTACGTCCTCGGACGCCTGGGCAAGACCATCGGCCTGCCGGCGATCCCCATCTACATGCTCGTGGGGCTCATCGCGAGCCCGCACACCCCGTGGATCGGGCTGAACGTCGAGTCCGACACGATCGAGCTGATCGCGACGTTCGGGCTGGTCCTCCTCCTGTTCAACCTCGGGCTCGAGTTCGACCAGGAGGAGTTCTACGGCAACGCCGGCAAGCTGCTCGTCTCCGGCGGCACCTACGTCGCGATCAACATGGGGATCGGGTTCGCGTTCGGGTTCTCGCTCGGCTGGGGCACGCGCGAGGCCCTGATCATCGCGGGCATGACGGCGACCTCGTCGAGCGCGATCGTCACGAAGCTGCTCATCGAGCTCCGACGGCTGGCGAACGACGAGACGCCGATGATCCTCGGCGTGACGGTGATCGAGGACGTCTTCATCGCGATCTACCTGGCGATCGTCTCCGTCGTGCTCTCCGGCGACACGAACGTCTGGGGTGTGATCGGCAAGCTCGGGCTCGCGTTCGGGTTCCTCGTCGTGATGTTCACCCTCGCCCGCTTCGCCGGGAAGTGGGTGTCGAAGATCTTCGCCACCCGCGACGACGAGCTCTTCACGGTGCTGTTCTTCGGCCTCGCGGTGATGTTCGGCGGCATCGGCGAGATCCTCGGCGTCACCGACGCCATCGGCGCGTTCGTGATCGGGTTGCTCTGCGGCGCCACGCGCTACCGCGACCGCATCGAGCAGCTCGCGCTGCCGATGCGCGACGTCTTCGCCGCGTTCTTCTTCGTGAACTTCGGACTCGGGCTCGACCTGTCGACCTTCGGCGAGGTGCTCTGGCCGGTCCTCGGTGCGATCGGCATGACCGTCGTCCTGAACGCCGTCGCCGGTCAGATCGTCGCCCGGATGAACGGCTTCAGCGTCCAGCAGGGGATCAACACCGCGGTCATCCTGGTGAACCGCGGCGAGTTCGCGCTGATCCTCGCCACGCTCTCGGCCGCCGCCGGCCTGGAGACGCGGATCACCGCGTTCGCGGGCCTCTACGTCCTCGTCATGGCCGTCCTCGGGCCGCTGCTCGCGGTGAACTCGGACCGGATCGGCCGCCTCGTGGTGCGTCCGGCGCGGGTTGCGCGGCTGCGCCAGCGTCTCCGCGCGCGCCTCGGTAGCCGCGGTGGTCGCGGCGTCGCCGCCGGAGCGACCGGGCCGGCGCTCGACGAGGCGATCCACACCGCCGCGGTCGCCGGCGTCGCCGACGAGGACGCCTCCAGGGCCGCCCGTCGCGCCGAACGCGACCGCCAGTTCGCGGAGGAGTTCGCCCTCGTGGAGGCGGCTGGGAGGGAAGAGCGCGAGAATGGTGCACCGGAGCCCCGCGAGGAACCCGTGACCTCGTCGGTGGAGATCCCCGCCGAGCGTCCCGAACGCCCGGTGCGACAGCGCGATCCGGAGTACTGATACAGATGTGGGCCGTTGCCCGACGACCGAGGTGGATCGCGCTGCTGCTGCTGGCGCTCGTGCTCGCGGCGGTGTTCGCGTTCCTGGGCAAGTGGCAGCTCGAGCGGAGCATCCAGAACGGCAAGCCGCTCCCGGCCACCACGGAGACGCAGGAGACCCTCGACGACGCGCTCACTCCGATGCGGCCCGTCACCGAGTCCCTCGCCGGGCAGAAGGTCACCGTCACCGGCACCTTCGTCGCGGGTGACACCACCGTCCTGACCGGGCGGAGCGGGGGCGGGACGTACCAGACCGTCGGGCACCTCGTCGTCTCGGGGACCGGAGCGAGCCTCCCGGTCGTCATCGGGTGGTCCGATCAGCGCTCGGCCGCCGTCGCCGGTGGCGACCGTCTGGCCGACGGCGAGACCGTCACGGTCGAGGGCCGGCTCTACCCGGAGGAGTCGCCCGACCAGGACACGTACGACAAGGGCGAGTACTCGGCCGTGGCGCCGGCACGGTTCGTCAACACCTGGAAGCAGTTCGACGACCGCATGTACCTCGGGTACGTCGTCGCCGACGGCTCCACCGCGAAGGCAGCCGACCTCGGCACCATCGCCGACCGGGCCCCGACGCGTGAGGTCCAGTTCGACTGGCTCAACCTCTTCTACGCGATCGAGTGGGCCG